>CAIQUD010000085.1 GCA_903874965.1 uncultured Actinomycetes bacterium
AGCAATCACTGCCCTGACGAGCGACACTTCCATCACCGTCAATGTTGATGCCTCTGGAGGTTCAGGGACATTCGCCGCATGGACCTTCAGTATTGTTGGAGCTGTTGGTGCAACCGGTGTAACCGGAGCAACGGGAGCAACTGGCGCAACGGGAGCAACTGGCGCTACGGGAGCAACTGGTGCAACTGGAGCAACTGGCGCTACGGGTCCTCAAGGTGGCATTGAGGTCTTGTCTGGAAATACGATTGCAACGGGTGCTGCAGCAGAGTGGACATCCCCCACGACAACTGCGGCAGCTACTTCGGCGACAATTACCGGTGAATGGGTCGTACCGAAGACCGTGACGTTTGCTGCGTTCAACGTCGCCGTTAGTGGAGCACTTAGAGCGACAGGTACAACGACGGTCACATTGGAGTATGGGTCAACCACCGCGCTTGGATCGACGATTACTCTTGGAACTTTTGCGGGAGGCTCGACAACATGGACGGCGGGTTCACCGGTGTGGGCGTCAATTCCAGCAGGAAATTTTGCATCGGTGAAGTTCACCAACGCTTCAGGAAACTTCTCGGCAACGACTGTCTCGTGGTCACTCTCGAACTGACGCTCTTAGGCTGACGCTTCTCAATCGGTTCAGAAAAACCAAGGGATCAACTGGGGAATTGACTTGGGGCGCCTTGGTGCCGTCAAGACCAAGCGTTCGCCGCCTCGCCAAGCTGCGTTGCATGCCCATCAAACAACTGAGTTCGAGTCAAGAGTCGAAACGCGTTAGGAAATTCCGAAGAGGGTGAACTCGGATCGAGGCCAATCAGTAGTCAAGATGACCGATTGGGCAACACCGCGTATCACGATCAGGTCGAACCGGTCCGCGTGCAATATGTCTTCGGTTTAATGGAATCCAGATCAACTGGTCATGGTGGGATCTTTGAGTTGACCCGATGATGAGTTTGATTGAGTGCGGGCGAGAGGATTTGAACCTCCACCCCCGAAAGGACCAGGACCTAAACCTGGCGCGTCTGCCAATTTCGCCACGCCCGCGTGAGGACATTCTAGGTCTGTACGTCATGCGGAAGTACTGCCATGACGTGCAACGAGAGGAACGTGCCAACCGGTAGCCTTGCAGGCATGTCCACAACGATCTCTCCGCTTACCTTCGCAGCTGCAACCGGTGCCGAAGGAGCTGGCCTCAATGAGCGTCTCCTGAAGGAGCGCATTGTTTTCCTTGGCACGCAAGTGGACCAAGGTTCAGCCAATGCCATCTGCGCCCAGTTGTTGTTGCTCGAAGCTGAAGACGCCAACAAGGACATTTCGCTGTACATCAACTCACCTGGCGGCTCGGTCATTGACGGACTCGCGATCTACGACACGATGCAGTACATCAACTGCGATGTCCGAACCATTGCTATTGGCATGGCGGCGTCGATGGGGCAGTTCCTTCTCTGTGCCGGCGCAAAGGGCAAGCGCTACGCACTTCCACACGCGCAGATCCTTATGCACCAGCCATCTGGCGGAGCGCAGGGTCAAGCAACAGACATCTCGATTCACCTTCGTCACACCATTGAGTTGAAGAAGGGTCTCGCCGAGAGGATTTCTTTTCACACTGGCCAGCCGGTTGAGAAGATCGAGGCCGATTCAGATCGTGACCGCTGGTTCACCGCGCAAGAAGCCCTCGAGTACGGCTTCATCGACCATGTGATCGAGCGCTCTACCGCTCAGCAGGGCTGACCGTGGCGGAGACGCCGCCGATCGAGGCCGGCAGATCTCAAAAGGCAAGCCGATCGTTAACTGGTGACACCAGTGGCGTTCGCGTGGTCGCATCGAGCGTCACGCTTCGTCAACGATTTCAAGACCTCATGCGTTACCGAGAATTGCTCGGTGCTCTCGTTCGTTCTGAAATCAAGGTTAAGTACAAGAACTCCGCCCTTGGCATTGCGTGGACGATGGTCGCCCCTGCGGTGCAGCTGGCGATCTTCGGTGTTGTGTTTGGGATTTTTCTCAGCAATGGCATTCCCGATTACCTGATCTACATCGCTTCTGGGCTGCTTGTTTGGACCTTCTTCTCGACCTCACTCATTGGTGGAACGGGTGTCATCGTCGGACGAGCAGGAATTGTCAAGAAGGTCTCGTTCCCGAGAGAAATTCTGTCGATTGCCACCGTTGGTTCACAGGCCTTCTATCTCATGCTGCAGTGGTCGGTCCTGGCATTGTTCATGTTGCTGATGCGTCATGCTCCTGATTGGAGCGCACTGCCACTGGTTCTTGTTGGCTTCGCCACCACGCTGCTGTATGCGGTCGCCCTTGCTGTGCTCTTGTCCGCGGTCAACGTCTACTTCAGAGATACGCAACACTTGATCGAAATTTTCGTGCAGATTTGGTTCTGGATGACGCCGATTGTCTATACGTACCAGCACAACATCCACGATCGAGCCGTTGGCAAGTGGTTCGATTTCGTCAACTGGCTCTACCTCTGCAATCCCATGACCCCAGTGATTCTGGCGTTTGAGCGCGCAATCTATGGACGTGTGACGGTGACCAACACCCTCACCCATCAGCCGTTTGATGTGCTGCCACGCTGGCCACTCTTGACGTTCTATGAGCTACTGCTTGGAACGTTTCTCGTTGGGCTCCTCCTTCTCGCTTTCGCGGTTCGAGTCTTCAGCCGACTTGAAGGCAACTTCGCGGAGGAGCTCTAACCGTGGAAAATGCTGTCGTTGTTGACAATGTTGCGAAGCGCTTTCGTCTCTATAAGGACAAGCACCGTTCGGTCAAAGAGCGCGTCCTTCATCCTGGGAAAGTCGACTACCACGAGCTCTGGGCACTCAATGGTGTTGACTTCGACGTTCCGAAGGGCACGACCGTCGGCATCCTCGGCCACAATGGCTCCGGCAAATCAACGCTCCTCAAGACCATCTGTGGTGTCTTGCAGCCAACCTCGGGCGAAGTTCGAGTTCGAGGGAAGTTGGCTGGCCTCTTAGAGCTCGGTGCCGGCTTTGAACCGGAGCTCTCCGGTCGAGACAATGTCTACCTCAATGGAACGATGTTAGGGCTCCGTCGGAACGAGATCGATGCAGTGTTCGACGAGATCGTTGCATTCTCTGAGCTGGAACAGTTCATTGACACCCAAGTGAAGTTTTACTCGTCGGGAATGTACATCCGCCTTGGTTTTGCGGTCGCCGTCAACGTGGATCCAGAGATCCTCGTCATTGATGAGGTCTTGGCGGTTGGCGATGAGCGATTCCAACGAAAGTGTCTCGATCGAATTAAGCAGTTCCAGGCCGATGGCCGGACCATTATTTTCGTCAGCCAGAGCCCCGAGCAGGTGCGGTCAATTTGCGATCAAGTCGTCGTGCTCCATCACGGCGAAATGGTGTTTCACGGAGAGCCAAGCGAAGGCATTCGAATCTTCCGAGAGCGCCTCAATGAATCAGACGATGGACCAGTTGGTGCCTCTGTTGTTGACGGTGATGTCGTCCAAGGGACCGATGTCGTCGTCGCACCACCAATGAAGTTTGTTCGCGTGACTGCCGGTGCGCCAGGCACCGGGGGACCGGTCGCCACCCATGGTGCTGCAGAGTTCAGTCTCGAGATTCAGTCCGAGATCGACGTTCCTGAGGTGCTGGTCACCCTGGAGCTCATTTCGCCACTGGGCATCGAGCTGTCAAAGGTTCGGAGCGATGAGCTCGGCTTGGCGTTCTCCCTTCATGAAGGAGTGAACTCCTTCATCTTCTCGATTGATTCGCTGCCGTTTCTTGATGGCCGCCACCAGGTCAATGTGGGACTTTCGACGCCAGGCGAGGGTGGGCTCTTCGTCTGGTTCGAACAGGCGGCAATCCTCGAAGTGACCTATGCCGGCAAGTCCGAAGGTCTCGTTGATTTGGAAATCGAAGGACGAAGCGCCTAGCCCTGTTCGGCCAACGCCAGCGTGACCTGAGCGAGTTCAGGGTAGGAGCGGAGTCGAGAGAGCGCTCCCAGTTTTCCGCAATTGATGCCAAGGTCGGCGGCGGCCAACATCCGGGCATCGCCCCGGGAATTGCCGTAGGCAACGAGGAGAGGCTTTTCTCCATCCCGTTCCAGACCTTGCGCGTGCATCCAGTTGGTGAGGCGAGCAATCTTTTCTTCGCCCCGACAGTTCCTTCCGTCATAGTGTCCGGACATCGTTCTGGCAGGTGTGACGCCGAGACGTGTTGACAACACCGCATCTGCTCGAAGCAAGTCCCCAATCGGACCGATGTAGGCCTCGACGCTTGCAGAGACGAGGACGACCTTGTGGCCGAGGTGTTGGTGCCAATCAACCATGGCCTTCACTTCTGGGCGAAGGCGCTTCCGGTAATGGCGGGCGGCAAATTCGGTCGAGACGACCCGAACATGTTCTTCGGTGACGCCGTGAAGAATTGCGGTGAAGGTGCGTTCTTTTGTTTGGTCTGCTCGGCTTCCACCGAGCAGACCAGCCAGGAAGATCTGCGGTGAGAGTTTGATACAGGCAAGCATCGTCCTTGAGCGGCCGCCAACTGCTGCGAGCCAGGGGTACGTGGATCCACCGTTGGTGAGGGTTCCATCCACATCAAAGGCCGCAACGACTGACGAGGTTCTACTGACCTTGGTCAGAAGTTCTTGGAGCTCACGGGAAGCAGGTCGACGGCTGGAAGGAATCTTCACGCTCCCACTGTAGGTAGCGGGGAACGGTCCGCTTGACGGGAACTCCTATAAACCTGACCGACCAAGTCGACAATTGCCGAATCACCCGCTACGCTAACGACAGCGAAGGCGCTGGAGGCATCGGTCTCCAGCCTGACAAAAGGAGCCCCGCTATGACAGTTCGACTCGGCGACGTTGCCCCCGACTTCACTGCTGACACGACGGATGGAAAGATTTCCTTTCACGAGTGGCTCGGTGACAGCTGGGGAATCTTGTTTTCCCACCCGAAGGACTTCACGCCAGTCTGCACGACTGAACTTGGTGCGTTCTCGGCTCGCAAGGCTGACTTCGACAAGCGCAACACGAAGCTCATCGCCGTTTCGGTCGATGACGTTGCCTCGCATGCCGCTTGGGCAGGCGACATTCTCGAGACCCAGGGGACTGCGCTTGCTTTCCCTATCATTGGTGATGAGACCCGCACCGTTGCTGATCTCTACGACATGATCCACCCGAATGCCAACGACACGTTGACCGTTCGTTCAGTGTTCATCGTCGGCCCCGACAAGAAGGTCAAGCTCATCTTGACCTACCCAGCCTCGACGGGTCGCAACGTGGACGAGATCATTCGCGTGCTCGACTCCCTGCAGCTGACGGCTGACTACAAGGTCGCCACGCCAGCAAACTGGAAGGACGGCGAGGATGTCATCATCACGCCAGCCGTTTCCGACGAAGAGGCAAAGGAGCGGTTCCCGAAGGGATTCACCGCACTCAAGCCATACCTTCGAGTGACCCCGCAGCCAAACAAGTAGTTCACTTGGGCGTGTGCCCAAACAACTTCAAGACTGAGGGCCGGCCGCGAGGTCGGCCCTCAGTGCTTTTCGTCTATGGACTCCCAACGGATTCCAATCTTGAATCCGCCACCTTCGAGGTTCTCGGCAAAGGTGGTACCTCCATGGCTGGCAGCAACCTTGGCCACAATCGAGAGTCCGAGTCCCGAACCCGTGATCGACTTCGACGCCTCGGCACGGTAGAACCGGTCAAAGATCCGTCGAAGATCATCCTCTCCAACACCAGGGCCATTGTCCTCAACCGAAAGTTCACCCGGGTGAACATGGAGGGTGACTGCTGCGGTCGGACCAGCAAACTTGACGGCGTTCTCAAGAAGGTTTGACATTGCTCGCTCGACACCTCGACGCTGGGCAATGAGCATGGTTGGACTCGAGTCAAGGTTTAACTCAATCCCAAACCTGCGTTGCGCTTGTTCAATGGCGCGATCAGCAAGTTCGGCAAGGTCGAGTTGTTCCGCAGGTTCTTCTTCAACTGGGGCGGTCGCGACATCAACAATCTCATCGACCAAAATCGTCAATTCACTGAGTTCGCTCGTGAGATTTCCAAGCAACTCTGTTCGTTGCTCTGAAGAGAGGCTGGTGTCATGGCGCTCGAGGAGTTCAATATTGGTGCGGAGCGAGGTAATTGGTGTCCGAAGTTCATGTCCCGCGTCCCGGACCAATTGGTGCTGTTGCGCCATTGAGGCCTCGAGCGCGTGGAGCATGGCGGCGAAACTCTTGGCAAGTCTTCCTACCTCGTCATCTCGACTGGTTGAGAGCGGCCCAGGAAGTTTGCCAGTGGCGGAGAACTCGTCAGTTGCTTCGGTGAGTTCAACCAAAGGCTTCGTCAAGCGGACGGCAAGGAACCAACCCGCGAGGGCACCAAGCGAGGCAACGAGCAACGCAAGAAGAGCGAATTCATTGCGGAGGCTCTCGAGCACTCGGTCTCGTTGCCCAAGAGACTGGGCGACTTGGACGGCGCCGCCTCCAGGGAGACCAACCGTGATGATTCGAAATTGAACGGATCCAATCGTGTGGGTCGCGACAGCTCGACCGCCACCGCCAGCAGCGATGAGGCGATCGATCGGTGTGACGGGAAGGATTGGTCCAGTGTGAATGGGGGAGCGAACTCCACGAGCATTAATCAACTGCACAGCAACCTGATCGAGGAGACCTCCAGGGCCGCCGGGTCCGAGTTGACCCGCAGGGTCACCTGGGAAGTTTTCGATGACTTCACCCGAAAGTGGGTCATAGTGCTCACGATGCCCGGTTAAGTAGTCAGCTGCAGCAAAGGCAGACCGATCGACTTCTGCCGTCATTCGGCTCGAAGTAGAGACATAGGCAACGGTTGCAACTGCAGCCGTCGACATCCCCGTCAGCACGGCGCAGAGGATGGCCAGCCGAAGGCGGAGGCTCATTGAAGCCTCGCAACGTAACCTATGCCGCGGCTGGTGTGAATGAGTCGCGGTTCTCCCTCGGCCTCAAGTTTGCGACGAAGGTAGCCAATGTAGACGGCGAGGTTTTTCGAAGCCGGGCCGAAGTCGTAACCCCAGATGAGGTCGTAGATCGTTGACTGCGAGAGCACCCGACCTTGTTGCTCGACCAGAAGTTCGAGCAGGTCAAACTCGGTCTTTGAAAGCTCAATCTCACGAGCCCCTCGATGGGCAGTCCGGGCTTGCAAGTCCATGGTGAGGTCAGCCAGCGTCAGCGTCGTGGCTTCAACTGGAGCGGTGCGACGGAGCAGTGCACGAACACGTGCCAACAATTCATCAAGCGCGAACGGCTTGGTTAAGTAGTCATCGGCGCCAGCGTCGAGTCCACCGACGCGGTCGCTGACTTCGGTTCTGGCGGTGAGCAACAACAGCGGTGTTCGAACTCCTCGCTCACGAAGTCGTCGAGTGGCCGACACGCCATCGACATTCGGCATCGAGATATCAAAGATACAAAGGTCAGGTGCGACGGCACTGAAGGCCTCAAGGGCCGCTGCTCCGTCGTTCACTGCCTGAACGGAGTAGCCCTCAAGTTCCAGTGCCATCGTGACGGACTGTCGAACAGCTCGATCGTCCTCTGCGAACAAGATGTGCTGCTTTGTAAGGTCTTCCACGAGACTGTTCTACACGGATGCATTAAGCAATGGGTAAGACGCAGGTTCACACCGATGCCTTACGTTGTTCTTTCCCTCATCTTGCCTGAGACCTCAATGCTGAATTCGTCGGCAAAGCGCCGGCACTCGAAGGAGGAAGTTCACTATGAAATCCAACCGCCTCACCCGTGCCGCTTCAGTCACGGCAATCTCCGCCGGTCTGTTTGCCGGCACCTTTGGCATTGCTTCGGCTGCAACGACGCATCACCCAGCCAAGGCAACGACCCATGCAACTTCAACGGCACCGAGCAAAGGAGCTCCAGGTGACCACCGCGGTCCAGGTGGGTTCCGTGGTCTCGGTGGCGTCATCACCGCGATCAATGGTTCGACTTTGACGGTCTCAGGACCAGATGGCAAGTCCATTTCCGTGGTGATGACGTCGTCTACCACCGTCTCTCGTGATGGAGCGACGGCGACGCAGGCATCGCTTGCTGTGGGCGACCACATCAACGTTCGTCCCGACATGGCATCGCTGCCTGCGACGCCTCCAACAACGCCACCTACCTCGGTCAATGCCTCGGCGATTGATGTTCGTTCACCCGGTGTTGGTGGAAAAGTTGTTTCCGTCGACACGTCGGGAAGTACGTCAACGATTGTCGTGGCCGATGAGCAAGGTTTCTACCGAACCATCGTCACGAACGCGTCAACGACGTACCAAAAGGATGGCGCCACTGGCTCCGCTGCTGATGTGACCGTTGGTGCGCAGGTTCGAGGACTCGGAAGTGTCGATGCAAACCACACGACGCTTGACGCGTCGTCGATTGCCGTTGGACAGCCGAAGGCCCCGTCAACGTCGGCCGGAATGCCTGATGGCGATGGACCTGGTGGACCAGGTTTTGGTGGTCCAGGAGGTTTCTAACTCCACTGACCAGCAACGCAACTGAAGGAGAGCTCTGGCCGCGAGGCCGGAGCTTTTCCTTTTGGTCAATCTGCTGGTGAAGACTCGCCGTCAACTTGAGTGACAAAGAATGACGACCGATATGCCTGAAGCTCGGTAATTGACTCTCGAATGTCATCAAGTGCTCGATGGGAACCCTGCTTCGTGACGAGGCCATCAAGCTGTTCCGGGTACCACCGGCGGGCTAGTTCTTTGATCGTCGAGACATCAACCGATCGGTAGTGAAAGAAGCGTTCGAGCTCAGGAAGGTACCGAGCGAGGAATCGACGGTCGGTCCCGATTGAGTTTCCACAGAGGGGGATCGTGCCTTCCTCGTTGATGTGGAGTCGAAGGAAATCGAGTGTGATGCTGGCTGCATCCTCAAGCGAAAGTGTCGACGCTTTGATTTCGTTCAACAGTCCCGATGAGGTGTGCATCTCGGTGACAAAGTCATCCATTTCTGCGAGCTCAGTCTCGGTTGCGTGAACGACAAGATCAGGACCCTCGGCCAAGATCGTCAGGTCGTCATTCGTCAAGATCGTTGCGATCTCGACGATGACATGGCGATCGGTATCGAGGCCGGTCATTTCCAGATCCATCCAAGCAAGCACGGACGGAGGATAGTGCCCATTGAGGAACCGCAAGGAAAGGCGTAGCCTGAGGGTGTGCCCGCCATCAGAGTTCTGCGTCTTGACCAGGACCTCCCGCTACCTCAAGCGGCCAAAGATGGCGATGCGGGCGTCGATCTCAGGGCAGCCTCTGATGCCATCGTTCCTCCACTTGGGCGAGTGACGATTCCAACGGGGATTGCCATTGCGATCCCGGAGGGATTTGCGGGATTCGTGGTCCCTCGGAGTGGCCTTGCCAAGAGTCATGGCATTACGTGCCTCAATGCACCTGGACTGATCGACTCGGGCTATCGAGGTGAGATTGCTTGCATCCTGCACAACGCTGATCCGGATTCAGCATTCGGGGTGAAGCGAGGCGACCGAATTGCGCAGCTCGTGATTATGGCGGTTGAATCGACAACATGGGTCGAGGTTGAGCGCCTTGACGAGACAGAACGAGGCGATGGCGGATTCGGACATACAGGGAAGATTTGATGCAACCACTCAGTCCACTTGATGCAGCATTTGTCGCCTTTGAAACTGAAGGCGCGCCACTCCACGTCGCCGCAGTCTTGGTGCTCGAAGATCCATCCCCGACGCCTCGCAGCGCCGAGGAGGCCTACGCCGCTATTCGAGCCATGATCGAGCGACGCATTCATCTCGTACCAGTGATGCGGCAACGAGTGATTCAAGGGCCATTGGGGGCTGCTCCTCCTGTCCGAGCCGATGACCCTGACTTCGATCTCAACAATCACCTCGGACGTGCCGCACTGCCCAGCCCGGGCGGCGTGAAGGAACTAGAGGCCTATGTCGGCCGAATTATGTCGAGACCGATGTTCCTTGATCGACCGCTCTGGGAGATGCTCTTCATTGAAGGCCTCGAAGGCGGCAAGTTTGCGCTGATGGCGCGATTCCACCACGCCGTTCTTGACGGGATCTCCGGAGCGCACATTTTGGCGGAGTTCTTTGACCTCACCATGGAGCCGCGAGAGGTGGAAGCTTCTGGACCGTGGCTGCCAGAACCGGTGCCGACACAGCAAGAACTCCTCAATGGTGCAGGTGCTGCGTGGGTGAAGCAGCCGATCATTGTCGCCGAGGCTGTTGCGAGGACCGCCACCTCGCTTCTTCGAGCAATTGACCACAATCACGCGCTTGGTGAAGGCAAGACCCGCCCAACCTCGTTGCTCGCAGCTCCGAAGACGTCAATCAACGGAACGATCTCAGGGCAGCGGAGTTATGCCTGTGTCAATCTCGACTTCAGTGAAGTGAAGCGCGTTGGCAAGGCACTTGGTGCCACCGTCACGGACGTCGTCATGGCACTGACGGCCGGGGCACTCAATCGCTTGATGGAAGCTCGAGGCGAGGTGTATGAGCAAGATCTCGTCGCGATGGTGCCCGTTTCCACCCGTCCCGAGAGCGAAATTGGATCCCTAGGCAATCAGATTTCGACAATGCTGGTGGGGCTCGCAACAACCATGGCTGATCCAAAAGCTCGCATCGCGTCAATCCGGGCGAGCGCGCAGGCAGCGAAAGAGCAAGATCGGGTTCTCGGGAGTCAACTCGTTGTTGATCTCACGCAGCTCTTGCCGCCATTCCTGGCGAACCTGCTGACTCGAGGCGCTCACAACTTGAAGATCTTCGACCACATCCCACCGGTTGGCAATGTCCTCGTGTCCTCAGTGCCAGGACCCGACTTCCCGCTCTGGTGTGGTGGGCTTCGGATTGCCACCTTGTATCCAGTTGGGCCAATTGCCGCAACCATTGGACTGAACGTGACGGCAATGCGATACCTCGATCACATCTCGCTGGGTTTCCTCGCCTGCCACAAGTTGGTGCCTGACTTGGAAGAGTTTGCCTCCATGGCGGAGGACGCTTTTGACGAGCTAAGGGACGCTGCAGATGGCCTCACTGCGTCGGCGACAGCCTGATCACGCGGTAGGCTGTCAGGGCAGTCGCGCGGACGTGGCTCAGTGGTAGAGCACAACCTTGCCAAGGTTGGGGTCGCGGGTTCGAATCCCGTCGTCCGCTCCAAGAAGTCGCGATTCTCCATTGAGAGAAATTGTCATTTCACCAACTTGGTGAGTTACTTGGTCGGCGCCGTTGCGTACTGAGAACTTCGGTTCACGTAGACATATCGCACCGATTGTCCTCCGTTCCGAAGGGGATAGGTGAAGGACGTGACCAGGGTGTAGTTGGCCTTGAAGTAGGCAACTAGGGGCTTCGTCCACGCGATATAGCTCGTGAACGGCACTGACATCACGACGTAGTCCGCCCCTTCGAGATAACCGTGCCAGCGTTCCCCAAAGGCATCTGGCATTGGGTGTTCTGGGACACCGACATGGGGCTGATTGCCGTCATCTTCGGTGAGGAACATTCCGAACGGATCAACAACGGGTGGACACCCCGGATGAGTGGATAAGTACCGATTGGCTGCAATGAGGTCCGATGGAAAATCAGAAAGTGTGCACGCCCCAGGTGGAATCGAAGCGTTGAGATCAGCAGAAGGATCAAAGGCTGATGCGTTTTCGAGGATGGTGACCGAACGCACTGTAGGAAGAAATCCGAGGACCGCAACAAGACCGAAGGTGAGAGCGACACCACCACAAACAACATTTAGCCCCACGGAACCCAGCCGCTCACCTCTCGTCGCACGGGCTCCCGCTCGGGTCACCGAAGCCACGAGCAGGCCAAGGAGTGGCGCGAGGAGCGCGGCAGGCAGGTAGGCGTAGTGGCTGGTGTAGTTCGGAGCACTCATCGTGATCATCCCGGCGAAGGTGACGACGCCGACTGCGAGGCAACACCATTCTGTTTCTGTTCGGTTGTTCCTCCACCATCCAAAGAGAGTGATCAGCCCAACGGCGAACGCACCGAAGGTTGCAAGAACGAGACCAGTTGAGGTTGAAATCGTTGCCCCATAGAAGATGTCAGCAAAGCCCGAGATCGACAAGAAGCGTTCGATGAACGCCGTTTGCGGCGTGCCGATGTAGCCCTTGCGGTGAAGTTGTGAAACGAGAATGTCATGGATGAATGGTCGTCCGCACGCAAGGAGGAATGGACCCCAAAACAAAATGAAGACGGTCCCGATACCAGCGAGATACCTCCACAAGAACTGACGTAGGCTGACAATGACAAAGCCCGTGAGCGCGAGTGCTGGATAGAAGCCCCAAACTTTGACCGTGCAGGCAGCGGCGACGAGCACACCAACGAAGAAGAGTCCCTTCGGTGTTCCTCCTCGCCGATCCGAAGTGACGACCACCATTGCCAGTAAGACGAAGAGCAACACGTAGGGCTCGAGTTCAACGAGTGCATTGACGTGAACCGTGAAGGGCCAAAGTGCCAGTGCCATGCTGGCCACGAGTGCTGCTGCTCGACCTGATTTCCTGACGAGGTAGCCAACAAGGAAACAGTTGATGGCCACGATGAGCACCGTTGCCATTTGCGCGGTTGCAAGACCAACTCCAGTCCCAGCGAGTCTGCCGATCCAAGCCCAAGGTTGGAGGAGGAAAACAATGCCTGGAGGATGGACGAGGACGAAGTCACGATAGGGAACCTGTCCCATCGTGAGCCGAAGAGCCGCCCCGTAATAGACGCCTTGGTCGTAGGTGACATTGAATCCAGGTTCACCGTGGAGTGCTCCGGGCATGAGGAGTTGATCAATACCTAGAGCGAGGCTGACGAACGCGCCGAGCAAACTGGCATGAAATGCGGTGATTGCCTTGAAGACCCGTGGTTGAGCCACGGCAGAACCCATGCTGACGTTCATGACTTCCGCACGGTCCACTTTCACAACTTAGCGATCTCCACCTGCGGAGGTATGGGGTTCTTGGAAGTGAAGGCTGGACCGTTGGAACCGCATGGAAGAATGACACGGTGGAAACTTCAGATCGAGATCAACTTCTTCGAATGGCTCGTGCTCTCGAAGGAGCGACGCTTGCGTGGAATGTCGCAGGTGTCTTCGTGTTGGTCATTGCCGCACTCAAGGCACATTCCGCGGCACTCGGTGGATTTGGCATTGACTCCGCCATTGAAATCATCGCCAGTGCGGTGGTCCTCTACGAACTCGGGGGAGTCGATGTTGCCCGGCAGCGAAGAAAACTTCGACTCATTGCCTGGGCATTTGCAGGACTCGCGGGCTATTTGGCGATTCAGTCCGTTTTCATCCTGGCCACCAACATGCGTCCGCATCACAGCGCATTTGGCATTCTCTGGACAGGACTCACCGCAATCGTGATGCTCGCACTGGCTTCGGGGAAGTTCCGGATTGGTGAAGCCATGGACAGTCAACTCCTGCTTACTGAGAGTCGAGTGACGTTGGTTGATGGTGTTCTTGCCGTCATCATCCTCGTTGGTCTCGTGCTCAATGCGTTTGTTGGATGGTGGTGGGCAGATCCAGCAGCAGCGCTGTTGATCGTCGCTTACGCCGCTCGTGAGTCCATTGGGGCATTTCGGATGAGTCGAGAAGTTCCTGATGATCAGGTTGGCGGTTGCGGACAGAGTTGCGCAAGCTGCACCAATCTTTGCGAAACCCCTGCTGTCTGACGGCCGTCACGCACGCGCCTGACCTCAGCGGTTGGTCTCAGGTTGGGAGGACGCCACCGTGGGCGAGGAACGCCAAAAGTTCAACGAGGTGCCGCCAACCCGCATAGACCAACTGCCCGTCCCACGCGAGCGGCATCACGAAGAGCAGTGCCGCAGGTAGACAACGATCAAGGACTCGATGAAGTCGTTGGACGTCGAGTTGCGCGTGAATCTCAACTGCCGCAACAAGGAGAACCGGATAGAGCACCGAGGCAACAACACGAGACTCATCGACGGCAATGAGTGGAATGAGAAATGACGCTGCGACCCCCGATCCGAGAAGGATCGACGTTCCGCGAAGTGAGCGAACTTCACGAGCCGAGAGAAGAATCCACCCGACACCGAATGCGGTCGCCAAGATGATTGGGGCGTAGTCGAAGAGGCCATTGAGGAAACGATCATTAGAGTAGACGTCGGTAAAGACGCTCAATCGGGTTGTGGTCACGCCCCAGTGGTGAAGCAGGGCAGTGATTGCGAGTCCTCCGACTACAACGCCACCTGCCGAAGCTGCGAGGTCAACGAGCGCAGCTCGACCGTGGAGGTAGGCCTTGTAGCCCCCAACGACGAGCAACGAGAGCAAGGCAATCGGAAGGTTATTGAGCGCCAGCAGCATCCAGCCAAGCGCAGCGACTGCGGGCATCTCAGCGAACACGGCAACGGCTGCTGCGCCAATGGTGACCGCGTCGTAACCCCCAACCCAATTGAGCAGCACCGCTGGAATTGCCCCGCCGATGAGCAAGAGGGTGATCGTCGTCCTCAGTAATGGTGCCCTGCGCACCTTTGCCATGGCATAGGGAACGCAGAGGGCACCAAGAGCCAAGATCAGGTGAAAGCCTAGGTAAGCCCGAGCTCCCGAAAGGTGGAGAAAGCCTGCGAGGAGCGCAGAGACTGGCGAGGCAAGACGGAAATCATCCGGTGGCTGCAGCAGCGGTGAGGCATGCGGATTACCCATATTTGCGGCAAGCGCCATCATTCGGTCGGAAGCCGGATACACGCCGGCGCCATACTTGAGCAAGCAGATGAGCACGACGAGGCCCAGATGTGTTGGCGTACTTTGTCGAACTAGCCAAGCAATGCCTCGCGAAGGCAAGACGCTCGCCGTTTCGAGGTTACCTTCGGGCGAACTCACGAGTTGAGTGTGCCATGTTTGCCAACGTGAAGCACGGTGTTCGCTACTCGAACACCGTTGATCCCTTGGCATCGACGAGCTTCGCGGATGGGAGATTCCAATTGATCTCCAAGGTGTAGGTCTCACCAATCACCTTGGGGCTGAGGGCGAACGGATTGGCGAGATTGAGCGTGCTATCCGCAGCGCTCTGGAGATCCATCAATTGGTTGAAGGTCTCCCACTCGTCAGAGCCATAGAGGCTGAGATCATCGGACGCGACCAAGTAGGCGCCGGTTCCCAAGATCGACGTTGCCAAAACACGTCGTTCGGCTGGCGAAAGTTCCGTGTCGGAGGGGCGCAACAGCAAGCAGTCCGGATCGTTGAGGAACCACCGCCGATGGAGCGGTGCACGGAGCACGCTCTGCTGGATCGCGTTCTTCGTGGCGACGGTTCCTTCTGGGAATCCGGGAAAGAAGATCTTCGGCTCGTAGAAGGGCGCCACATCTTCGGAAACGCGCATTGCGTCAACAATGCCGACGACCGAAAGAAGCGGCCCACCGCATCCGAGCAGGTACGCATCGTCGCCAATGCCTTCGCGGATTGCCTGAAGTCCCCGCTGGAGTGCCATGGCGCGCGTGAAGAGTCCATCTCCTGAACGCACTCCAGGGATGCCCGCTGCGAAGAGAAAGTCGACCTTGTGATATTCGAATCCCTGTTCGGAAAGGTGCCTGTAGGTCTCAAGGAGATGCGCAAGGACGTCGTCTCGGGTGGTATCGAGGGCAAAGACCTTGCCTCCCCATGTCTCGTGAAACAGAGCCGTCGCAGGAAGCCCTCGATCGTTCAACACCAACCAGTCGGGATGCTCCGTGGCGAGCTTTCCGCCTTCAATGGCGAGAAACGGTGCGCTCCAGAGCCCAGCGACACCGCCGTCGGCAACGATGCTTGTCGCGAGGTCACCAATTGGGGTTCCAAAACGAGGTGAGGTAGACGACCAATCACCAATCTCGGCCTGCCATCCATCATCAATTTGGACGAGGCCGAGACCATGGGTTGCGGCGATTTTCCCATTTTCCTCAATGTGTTCTGAGGTGACGTTCGTGAAGTAGTGGTACCAACTGCACCAGCCCGTTGGGGCACCGCGATCGACTCTCGCGTTGCTTGCTAAACCGGCTCTCTCGGCGTAGGTCGAATAATTTGGTCCTGCTGGCCCTTCTCGATACCAAAGCGTGTCGAGCTCAAACTCCATACCAGGTTCGAGAATCACATCGTCAAGGAGATAGTGCGTCTCAACGGCAGTTTCAGAGACGGCGAACGTCAGCAAGCAGGTGGCGGCGGTCAAGGCACCGAGAACATACGTGTCCGTCAGGCAGAACGTGTCGACGGTGACCAACGCTCCGGCGCTGTCACGGTCGGCGAGCATCTCGCCTCTGAACCACCTTGGGGCATCACTTCGCTCTGGTCGGATGTCGCTTGGGCGGGCGCTTCTCACCGTTGACCAAGATTGCCAACCATGCTCAAGGACCGTTTGCATCTCGCCTGAGAACGTGGCAATGACACGGTCGAGATGAACGGGATATCCCACAAGGCTCCGGAGCACGATTTTGAAGGTCCGGCCAGGTGCATCGAGGTAGTCGTGAACGACCACTCCGACAGCCTGAACCGCCACTTCCTCGAGCCACTCGTCATCGACGGGGCCTTCTCCTTGATCTCGTGAAAGTCGTACAACGGCGGTCTCAAAGTTGAGCATCTCTCCATCGTGCCACTTTGAACCCTGGACGCGGTGACGGGATTACTTCCTGCGGACCCCGCCATCGTCTGCGAGAGTACGTAGGTGAACGTTCTCCTCATCACGCTTGATCAGTTTCGAGCCGATTGCCTTTCGATTGCCGGACATCCAGTCGTCAAGACGCCAAATCTCGACCGTCTCGCCGCTCGTGGCGTTCGGTTCGAGAACCACTACAGCCAAGCAGCACCTTGCGCTCCAGGACGGGCATCGCTCTTTACCGGCATGTACCAAATGAATCACCGGGTCGTTGCCAATGGCACGCCCCTCGAGGATCGATTCGACAACATTGCGAGAGCGGCAATCCGCAAGGGGTATACCCCGGTGCTCTTTGGCTATACCGATCAAGGCATTGACCCCATGCTTGCCGAGTCACTTGATGACCCACGGCTCGACACCTACGAAGGTGTGCTTTCCGGCTTCACCGCGATCCTTCCTCTCGATGACCGACAAGAAGGTTGGGTGGAGTACCTCAAGGCACTTGGCTTTGCCGTCACGTCGGGACATCAAGCCCTGGCAACCGAGTCCCTGCGTCCTGTCGAGCATTCCGTCTCGGCCTTTCTCACGACAGGTCTGCTGGAGTGGATTGCTGCAACGGATGCACCTTGGTTTGCGCATGCCAGTTTCATTCGGCCACATCCCCCGTATTCGGCAGCGGGTGAGTATTCGACGATGTATGCGGATGCTCCGATTGAGCAACCCATTGCGCCGGGAGCCGAACTTCATGGTCTCCATCAAATTGCGCTGACGCTTCCTGGGATCGCCGCCCCAACTGACCCATCGGAAATGGAAGCGCTCATTCGTCAGTACTTCGGCATGGTGAGTGAAGTCGACGCTCAGATCGGACGAATTCTTGACTATCTCGAAGAGCACGAGATCGTTGACGACACCGTCATCATCTTGACGTCGGATCACGGGGAACAACTTGGCGATCATGGACTCCTCGAAAAATTGGGATTCTTCGAACAGAGTTACCGAATTCCTTGCATCGTGAGCGATCCCTTCCGGAAGGAATTCCATGGCAGCGTTGTCGGCGCCTTTACCGAGAACGTGGATGTCTTTCCGACAATTCTCGATCTCTTCCATGTCGATCCTTCACCGCAATGCGATGGAACATCCCTGCTCCCGTTTCTTGAGGGCACCACTCCAAAGAGGTGGCGGACCGCCGCACACTATGAATGGGACTGGCGATATCTGCTCCTTGGAGAGCACCGGGTTGGCGGTCCGATCGACAAGAGACTCGATCGGTTTAACCTCGTCGTTCACCGGACGCCGTCCTATGCCTACGTAGTTTTCGGAGATGGTGAGACCTTGCTGTTCGATCTGGAAGCAGATCCAACATGGCGAACAACGATCGACGATCCAGCGCTTGAGTTACGCATGGCTCGGGAGCTTCTTCAGTGGAGGTCAAACCACCTTGGAGGCGTCTACACCGGCCTTCTCCTCAACACCAAGCGCGAAGGACGTTGGCCCGCGTTAGCCCACTGAAGCGGTCCGCGGAATCAGCCCGAGACCAAGTTGGTCGATGTAACGCTCGAAGCCTTCATCGCCCTGGTCGGTGCCAACAAGCCCCCATCCATTCCGCTCGAGAAGCACATAGCCATGGATGGCTGCCCATATTTGTTGGGCCAGCTCAATTGGCTCATCAGGATCTAAGAATCCATCCTCCATGCATCGCTGAACCACTTGCACGAGGCTGTCGAAGGCCTTGGCTGCTGCTGTCATTGTTGGTTCTGTGGGCGAGAAACCGACAATGGCTTCTTGAAACATGATCGAGAACTCGGCCTCATGGGAAAGCGCGAAGGCTCGGTAGGAGCGACCTGTATCCCTGAGTGCCTCCCAAGAGTTCTCGAGTTGCACCGCGTTTTCGAACGATGCTCCAAGCTTCAAAAAGCCGCGCTGGTAGAGATGGTCAATGACGCCCGCCTTATCGCCGAAGTGGTTGTAGACGCTCATTGGGGCAACGGCAGCTGCTTCGGCAATGCGCCGAACGGTGAGCGCCGTCGGACCTTCGGCACCGAGCAAGCGAGCGGCTGCATCGAGAATGGCAGAAGCGACGTCAGTGCTCGGAGTTCGGTGTCGGGCTGCGGTCATGGTTTCCAGTCTAATAGAACAACGTGCTAATAAATAGAACAACGTGCTATAGTGAGTTCACCAACTTCTTGGAGGATCAGCATGACGATGGAAGCACTTGTTCACACCGCTCGGCAACGGTGGCAGATTTTGGGCGTTCTTTGCCTTTCTGTCTTCATGGTGGTGGTTGACAACACCATTGTGAATGTCGCTCTACCCTCATTTGCTCGAGATCTCGGGAGTTCAAACTCCGGCCTGCAATGGATTGTCGATGGTTACAGCCTTCCCTTTGCTGGCCTCCTGCTCGTTGGTGGGGGTCTTGCCGATCGGCTTGGCCGGAAGCCGGTCATGCAACTTGGCTTGGTGGCGTTTATTGCGACGTCAGTATGGGCAGCGCTTTCGACGTCGACCGGAGAATTGATTGCGGCCCGTGCGGCAATGGGAGTGGCCGCTGCGTTCATCTTCCCGGCGACACTCGCAATTCTCACCAACGTCTTCACTGACCCTTCCGAGCGTGCCAAGGCGATTGGGGTATGGAGTGCTACTTCAGGAGCTTCGGTTGCCTTTGGACCAATTGTTGGAGGCCTTCTCCTTCAGCACTATTGGTATGGATCGGTCTTCCTCGTCAATTTGCCAATTGGACTCGTCACTCTTCTCCTTGGCATGCGCCTCCTGCCAAATTCTTCGGCGCACACGGGCAAGCGATTTGATCTTTCCGGTTTGCTGGTCTCTGCGGTTGGCTTGACAGCCCTTGTCTTCTCGATCATCGAAGGTCCCTCCTGGGGATGGGGTTCGTGGAAGACGATTGCAGGCTTGGCGATTTCTCTGGCATTGCTCGTTGGATTCGCCGCGCTTGAACTTCGGACCGATGCGCCACTTCTCGATGTTCGAGTGTTTCGAATCAGGAGATTTAGCGCGGGAGCAATTTCCGTCTCGGTTGGCTTCTTCTGTCTGTTCGGGTTCATTTTTCTGGTGACGGAATACTTCCAACTGATCCGTGGCTATTCAGCGCTTTCGGCAGGTGTTCATACGCTTCCCTTCGCCATAACGACCGCCATCGTGACACCGATTGGCGCGATTGTCGCGCTGAAGTTCGGCGCACGATGGGTTGTTAGCGGTGGCTTGGTGCTCTTTGCGGCAGGACTCACTGTGATGGCGGTCTCTCCAATTGACGTGCCGTATTGGTGGACCATTGTTGGATCGATGTCACTCATGGCGGCAGGTCTTGGTCTCGTGACTGCGCCATCGACCGAAGGCGTGATGAGCTCGCTGAACCCTGAGCAAGTCGGTGCCGGTGCTGCCGTGTCCAACACCACAAGAGAGGTCGGTGGCACGCTCGGTGTTGCCGTCCTCGGATCGGTGTTTGCCTCTTCCTTTTCAACAAAGGCCGCAAGTGCGCTGACTTCGGGAGGCTTTCCGCCGAAAGCAGCGGCAACCGCATCTGATTCAGTGGCGGTTGCGCTCGGGACTGCCCAACACCTTGGGAGCTCAACCGTTGCTTCGGTGTCGAATGCCTTTATGGACGGGCTCCATGTCGCATGCTTCACTGCGGCCGGCGTCGCTCTCTTTGGTGCCGTGGTCATTGCAGGGCTGCTCAAGGGCCAGCACGACGCTTAGACCCGCAAGGAGAATCTCTCAGAAATTCACTGGCGATCCCTCGGGTGGGTGTGGGAGACTGAACTATCCACAACCCAAGGGAGTAGCCCATGCGTCGGTCAGTTGCCAAGGTATTCGCTGCAACAGCAGCGTCAGTCCTTCCCATCACCCTGGTCGCGAGTGCGCCCGCTGGAGCAGCTCCGAATCATGCAACGTGGGGCACGATTGTGAAGCAGACGGCAATTGCCAACGAACTTCCATCGGAACTCAAGACATCAGGCATCCTCCGTGTTGCCTCCGACGCAACGTACGCACCAATGGAGTACTTGGCATCTGATAACACCACGGTTGTTGGTGTCGACGCAGACCTCATGAAGGCCGTTGCTCAAGTGCTCGGCCTCCAACTCCGCATCACGAATGAGACCTTCGATGGAATTATCACGAAGGTGCAGTCGAACACCTATGACGTCGGTGCTTCGTCGTTTACCGATACCAAGGCTCGTGAGAAGGCTGTCAACTTTGTTGACTACTTCCTGGCAGGTGAGAGCTTCTACATGAAGAAGGGCCACAAGGCCATGTCAGGAACCGGCCTGACGCAGATGTGCGGCCTCAAAGTTGCCGTCGAGTCGGGTACCACCGAAGAAGCGGATGCCACGTCAGCCATTGCCGCTTGTTCCAAAGCGCACAAAGCAACGGTGACCGTTCGCTCCTACAACGACCAGTCGGCTGCAAACTTGGCGGTCTCCTCGGGTCAGGCAGATGTTGGTTTCCTCGACCAGCCAATTGCTGGCTACGTCGTGTCAACGTCGAAGGGCGTCTTCGTGAACACGGGCAAGCCATTCGCCGCTGCGCCTTACGGTTTCGCTATTGGCAAGACCTACGCAGGACTCGATAAGGCAATCTTGGATGCGACCAAGTACATCTACACCCACGGTCAGTATGCGGCGATCTTGAAGTTCTGGGGTCAGTCCAGCGGGTCGAAGGCAATTTCAGAGAACAAGGCAACCTTCTAGTTCTCGGTGACGAGGACGACGACAACTCAGCGACGTCCGACCTCATGAATCCTGCAAATGAAACGACCGACCCGCAAGGGTCGGTCGTTTCTGCGTCTCCACCACTCGAGACCGTTCCGCTTCGCCACTATGGGCGTTGGCTGTCCGCAGCGGTACTTGCGGTTCTTGTCGCGATGCTCATTCACACCTTGTTGTCGCACATCAACCGCAATGGGGTGACGAATGATCAGCGATTCCAATGGTCAACGGTTGGGAGCTACCTCTTCACCTCGAGTGTGATGCATGGTGCACTCGTCACCATTGAATTGACTGCAGCGGCGATGGCCGTTGGCGTCATCTTTGGGATCTTGCTCGCAACCATGCGGCTGTCAACGAATCGCCAACTCCGGTATGTGTCGTGGGTTTACCTGTGGTTCTTTCGTGGGACGCCGGTCTATGTGCAGTTGATCTTCTGGGCAAATCTCGCCTGGCTCTATCCAACACTGTCGATTGGCGTGCCATTCGGCCCGAGTTTTGTGACGATCACGACGAATGACTATGTCACGAACCTCTTCCTCGTCGCCGTCGTCGGACTCGCACTCAATGAAGCCGCCTACATGGCGGAGATTGTTCGTGCGGGCATCATTGCCGTCGATGCTGGGCAACTTGAGGCCGCTCAGGCACTTGGCATGCGGCGAGCTCAGTCACTTCGACGAATCGTGCTGCCGCAAGCCATGAGGGTCATCGTCCCGCCAACTGGCAATGAGACCATTTCCATGCTGAAGACGACCTCGCTGGTTGGAGCTGCTCTTGGGGGAGGGGGCGAGCTCTACCGATCGATTCAGAACATCTACAACCTCAATTATTTGGTTCCACCACTACTGATCACTGGCTGTCTTTGGTATTTGACGATGACGTCAGTGCTTTCGGTTGGTCAGTTCTACATTGAGCGGTACTACGGCCGAGGTGTCGACGCAACGAGATCGTCGAGCAGCAAGTTTTCCTCGACGCTCAAGCGCAGTTTTGGTCGGTCACCGCATACCGAGGTCCAGCCATTGGAGCGACCATGACCAGTCGTCTCATGGTTGAAGCGAGGGGCGTCGAGAAGTCCTTTGGACACGTCCACGTGTTGAAGGGCATTGATCTCGAGGTGAAGCCCGGGGAAGTCGCCTGCCTGCTTGGCCCCTCGGGTTCAGGGAAGTCAACGTTTCTTCGTTGCATCAATCACTTAGAGAAGGTCAGCGCAGGACGGCTTCTCGTCGATGGCGAATTGGTGGGGTACGAAGAACGTCGTGGGAAACTCTATGAGCTCACCGATCGAAAGATCTGCTCGAAGCGGTCTGAAATTGGCATGGTCTTTCAACGCTTCAACCTCTTTCCTCACTTGACCGCTCTCGAGAACGTCATGATTGGTCCAAGGACGGTGAAGCGATCGACCCGATCGGATCTCGAGCGTCAAGCAATGGAACTCCTCGACCGCGTGGGACTTGCAGAGAAGGCGGCGAACTACCCATCGCAGCTTTCCGGCGGACAACAACAACGGGTCGCAATTGCTCGAGCCCTCTGCATGCAACCGAAGTTGATGTTGTTTGACGAGCCAACGTCGGCACTCGATCCAGAACTGGTTGGTGAGGTGCTCAATGTGATGAAGGACCTTGCTGAAGACGGAATGACCATGGTGGTGGTTACCCATGAGATTGGCTTCGCCAGAGAGGTTGGCGACACGGCATATTTCATGGATGGAGGGGTCATTGTGGAGTCGGGTAAACCAATGGACATCTTGGTGAAACCACAGCACCCGCGACTTCAAGACTTCCTCTCAAAGGTTCTCTGAGCCGCAGCGCTCGAAGGCACGTAGCATCAGGCCGTGCCTTGGCCCTTAGATCGTCTTGCTGCTCCAACAGGACTTCCTCTTGAAGGGGTGAAGGTCCTGGACCTCTCGCGGGTTCTGGCTGGACCCTTTGCCACGCAACTGCTCGGTGACCTCGGCGCCGATGTCATCAAGGTGGAACAACGGGGATCTGGGGATCCCATTCGCCAACTTGGACCACCCTTTGTTGGCGAGACGGCTAGTTATTACCTAGCGACTAATCGGAATCGCCGTTCGGTGGTTGCAAACCTCGACCAGGCAGAGGACTTTGGAATCGTTGCCGAACTCGCTGCGAGTGCCGACATCATTGTTGAGAACTTCTTGCCTCATCAAGCAAAAGAACTCGGGATTGATGGGTTGCGCGCCTCTCTTCCAGAGGCTGTATGGATTTCCGTGCGACCAGCATCGTCCAAAGGTCCACTCGGAGGTCTCCCAGCCTTTGACCTCTTGGCGCAGGCAAGATCAGGAATTATGGGGGTCACTGGTGAGGATGGCGGCGAGCCGCTTCGAGTTGGAACACCCATTTCCGATGTTCTGACTGGTCTCTACGCGGCGACTGCGGCGCTCGCTGGACTCCATCGCAGAACCCTGGAAGGACGAGGCACCCAAGTCGAAGTTCCTCTCCTTGAATCCATGGTGACTGGACTCGTCAATCAAGCGCAAGGTTTCCTTGTTACTGGGGTCAATCCAGTAGCGATGGGTAATCACCACCCATCAATCACGCCCTATGGACCTGTTGACTGCGCCGATGGCTTACTCATGCTTGCGGTTGGGACTGAGAGTCAGTACCGAAGCCTTGTTCGACTCCTCGATGATCCTCGGCTCACCAACAATCCACGTTTCGTTGATTTCGCCACTCGATCGAAACACCGTGAAGAATTGCTCATGATCCTGGCTGAACACTTCACGATGAAGTCGCGAGTCGAGTGGATCGACCTCCTCGGAATGGCCAAGATCCCAGCTGCTCCGATCAACTCCGTTGAGCAAGCACTCACAGATCCACAGATCCTTGCGGCCGAACTCTTGCTTGACGCGCACTACGACGGTGCGCCGGTTCGGTTGGTTGGCTCACCGCTCCTCGTCGACGGGCTCAATCTCCCCCTTCGTCGAGACCCACCTATTCTCGGGGCTGATGATCTCGATATTCGCTCCGAAATGAATTCGTGATGGCTCGACGTCGGCCGATAACCACGACGATTCCTGCCGGTGATGTCAGCGCAATTGAAGCTGTGCTGACGGAGGTCATCGCCAGCAAGAGCTGGGTGAATTTTCTGCCTGGAACTGCGAGCGACCTCGAGGAGCACCTACCTACCTCTGGGCCATTCTCCGCATTGTTTGGCAAACCAGTTCGACCATTCGCCGAAATCTCTGTTGTTGTTGGCGCAGCCATTCAGATTGGGGTGAATCATCCTCTCGGTCGGCTCAACGCGACCGTGGTGTCTGATCGAGGCTTGACCTTCCCACGGGAGTGGAAGCTTTCACAGAATCACACGCGTCGAGGGCTTGTCGTCACCGCAACCAATGACCCACACGCAATCGCCGTCTGGTGTGCCCGTGCGTTGGTCGAACTCACCCTCGTTCCTGCGCAACAGGAATGGACCATCGAGCGTTACGACCGTCCCTGAGGTTCGAATGGTTCGCCATCGAGTCCATCAATGGTGGTGAACGCAGCGACCTTGGCGCGTCGAAGCGTGCTCGGTTGAAACGTGGGATACCCAAGAGCCATGAGGCCAGCAAGCGCATGATGGGGCTGCATACCAAAGGTGCTCCGAAGCTCATCTTCGGACCGAACGACCATGGTGGTCAGCACACCACCGATTCCATGTTCCCTGGCAGCGAGAAGCACCGACCATGCGAACGGGTAGATCGAACCTCCACCAGCGAAGCTATAGCGAGCTGAATCTCGATCGACCGCCGCAAGGTACCGAAGATCGGCAATGAGGAGGAGGAGAACTGGAGCTTTGTCGAGGTGCTCGGCAAATCCACCAGGTCCTTCGGCGGCTTGTGCAGCGAACTGTGGCGCTTGAGCGATTGCGGCTGCTTCTTCTCCAAGGTCAGTGACAGGAGCCCATGGGACCAGTCCCGCTGCTCCCTGAGCCAGATACTCGTACCAACCCGGCAAGTAGGCATCTCTGAGTAGCGTTCGTTTGGCTTCATCCTTGACAATGATGACTCGCCAGCCTTGTCGGTTGCCGCCGCTTGGAGCGAAGCGCGCGGTCTCGAGGATTGCGTCAAGTGTTGCATCGCTCACCGCACGATCCTCGAAACTTCGAATCGCAGCGGTTGAACGAAGGGCAGTGCTGAGGTCCATGGGACTACCCTAACGGTGGCCTCAATTGGGCGCCGTTGGAACGTTGGGGGAACGCTCATGGAGAAGTTGGTCTACGTGGTCTGGATGCCGGAAGGCACGCCACGAGCGGTCGTTGGATCGACGATGCGAGGGGAAGTGGCCCGTGCCCTTCTCGATGCTGGCGTGCTTGGGCTTGATCTCTATGTGGATGATGAATTTGCTGACGTCCGGGCTCCAGTGCCACCACCTGAAAATGAGCAACTTCCTGATGCCGTTGTTTCGGTGTGGGTCGACGCCTATGACTTCCGGGACGAGATCGAGCGCATTCTTTCCAATGCCGTTGAGAAGATGGCCGGCTATCAAGTCGTCGAGTCGCTCTATGGCGACTACGGGAAGAATCCTCATTCGACTCCTCGCTCTTGGCCCGACGGAGAGCGTTCGCCAGGGATCATGACGGTTGCGTTCTTCCCGGAACGGCCCGGGATGGACGATGACGAGTTCTATACGTTTTGGCACACGAAACAGTCGCCCATGTCCGAAGCGATTCAACCGAGATGTCGCTACGTTCGCAATGCCGTCTTTCGTCCAATCACTGAGGGCGCACCACCATGGCGAGGGATCGTTGCTGAAGCCTGGCCGTCAAAGGAGTCCGTTGAAGACCCATTCGAATTCTTCCTCGCCGGGGAAGATGCCGACGTGTTGACCGCGAATGTGACCACCATGATTGAACACGGCGTTGCCTTCATGGACATGGAGCAACTTCGGAGTGTCACGATGAGCGAGTACTTCGTCAAGACCATTGGAGGGTTTCATGTTGAGTCCTGAACAACTACGCGCCGCACATGCTCACTATGTAGAAGTTGCGAATGGTTGCTCGGCCAGCGGTCAGTGGCGAGCGTGGGCTGACCTCTTCGACCCTGAGGCAACGTATGAAGAGCACGTCTTTGGGTCATTCCGCGGACCCGACGAGATCTACAACTGGATTCAACCGCTGATGTCGAGTTTCCCGAATAGTGAGATGCGGAGCTTTCCCCATGAGTGGTGCGTGTTCGACGACGAGCGCGGCTGGTCAATCTGTTGGATTCAAAACCGATTTGACGATCCCGGCGACGGCAAGCTCTACCAAGCACCCAACTGCACCATCCTTCATTTTGGTGACGATGGTCTCGTGGTGCATGAAGAAGACGTTTACAACCCAATGACCTTTGCCCCCGTCGTGACTGCATTCACCGAGGCATACGCCGCCCACCACCCTGAGAGCTAAGGAACTTTGCTCAAATGCTCACCTTCTTGACCGATGCGGCAGCACCAGTAGAGGGAACGGTTGTTGACCAACAATTGTTCTTCGCACCAGAGGCGCTCGAAGCCGCCACTGGATGGACGCTCAAAGATGTCGGTCTCTGCCGAGGTCCAGTGTGTGTCCCACTTCGAGGTATCGCGCTGCAACGCGAACATGGCATCGACCTCAAGCGATTTGCCGAGGTGCTTGGCAGACGGGTGGTCGTTGATCCGGACCGAGGTATTGCCGCCATGGCGGTTGATCCATCAATTCGAGCCGGTGCACTGCAGGACAAGGTTGCGCCAGAGATTGTGCTTCCCGACCTCAACGGAGCGCTCAGGTCCCTTTCGGAATTCCGAGGTAGCAAAACCTTGGTGGTTACCTTCGCGACATGGTGCGGATGTCGTTATGACTTGCCGGGTTGGCAAGCACTTGAAGACGAACTTCGCGATATTGGATTCAGGGTTTTGGCGATTGCCTTCGATGATGATCCTGAAGAGGTTCGCCCATTCACTGACGGCATCACCTTTCCGGTGTTGCTTGATCGCCACCACGTGGTCTCCGAGGCCTATGCCATGAGCAATGTCCCAACGGTGGTGTGGATCGACGAAGATGGTCGTGTCGTGCTGCCGAACTCCGAAGCTTTTGGAACAGATTTGTTCGCAGACTTCACTGGTGTGAAATCAGCCCCCCATTTAGACGCCGTCAGAGCCTGGGTTCGAGAGGGCGTGCTTCCAGAAGTCGCCACGTCGGTGGTCGAGGACTTCACCGAGGGCGAGATTGATGCACGGCTCCATTTCCGCATCGGTGTCGAACTTCGTGATCGAGGGGACCTCGAAGGAGCAAGCAAGCACTTTGCACGAGCAAGCGAACTCGCCCCCTTTGACTGGACCGTTCGACGCGCCGCGATGCCACTGACGGGACGTGATCCCTTTGGTCAGGAATTCCTCGATCTCTATGACGAATGGAAGGCCAATGGTGCACCGTTCCACGGCATTGCTTCAGTTGACGAAGTTAGGCATCTCGCCGAGTAAGCAACACTGCGCCAATGGCGAGTGCAACAACTGCGTAGACCGCCATGGCGAGTACGCCAGCCCAAATCGAGAGCGACGTCGCCGACACGATTGGCTTTGAAGCCACCACGGTCTGCTGAATTTGCAAGGGGAGGAACTTCTCGAGGCGGTCCTTGAACGTCGCAGGAAGCAGGACCACCAACAAGAACAGTGGAAACAACAGGCCGACAAATGCGGAGATCGCCCCAGCAGTGTGGCGGATCAGAAAACCAAGACCAAGGGTCAACAGCGAAAGCAGCGTGAGGAAGAGCGCCGTCGCGACGAGCGCCGTCATGACGCCTGGCCCCGACAGGGTCACGGTTGGTGGCTTTGCTGGAAGGTGCACGCCGTTGATGACAATTGGCTGGCTTCCTGATGCTGAACGAAGGATGGTCTGTCCCAAGAAGAAGGCGATCAACTCTGAAATCGCTGCGACGATGAAGACACTGATTGACAACACCACGGCCTTGGCAAGGAGCACGGTGGTCCGATGTGGGATGGCGGCAAAGGTTGCTTTGATCGAGCCGGTGCCGTATTCGGATGAGACTACGAGGACGCCAAGTACACCAATAGCGAGTGAACCCATGGTGACTCCGGCGAGGCTTGCAGTTACTGGATCGAACGTGAGTGCTTCTTCTGGACGCTTGCCCCACTGACTCACGGTGACGGCGCAGAACAGCGCACTGAAGCCAATCATGATGAGAGAGAAGGTTCCGAGACACCACATGGTCGAACGAACCGTCCTGAACTTGATCCATTCAGATCCAAGCGCATGGCGAAACTTGTAGTGACCAGTCGGAAGTTGACGCTTGGACGTCGGAGGGGCTGGAAGGGTTGTCATTTGCTTGGCTCCGATTGGCCGTGGAACTCAACGTCATCACTGGTTAACTCCATGAAGGCTTCTTCGAGCGACGCAAGTTGGGGTGAGAGTTCATGGAGAACAATGCCGTGCTGTGCAGCGAGTTCCCCAATGAGTGCTGAAGGGGTCTCCTCAATGAAGAGGGCATCATCCACTTTGACGAGTTGGTGACCGCCTGAGGTGAGGAGATCAGCCAAACGGTCAAGCTCGGGGCTCATGACTTTGACCTTCTCGGTGGTGTACTGAGCAATGAATTGCTCAACCGTGGTGTCGGCCTTGAGTTTCCCGTGGCCAATGACGACGAGGTAGTCGGCAGTCATGGCCATTTCTGCCATGAGGTGGCTCGAAACAAACACAGTCCGGCCTTCTGCAGCAAGGCTCCGAAGGAAAGTTCGAACCCAAACAATGCCCTCAGGGTCGAGTCCATTCACAGGTTCGTCAAACAACAGGACTTCAGGGTCACCGAGAAGCGCTGCGGCAATGCCGAGTCGCTGCCCCATGCCGAGAGAGAAGCCACCAGCGAGTTTTTTCGCCGGTTCGGTGAGGCCAACGGTGTAGAGGACCTCATCGACGCGACTCTTTGGAATCCCATTTGCTGCAGCCAAGGACCGGAGATGGTTATAGGCAGAGCGTCCAGGGTGAATCGACGACGCTTCGAGCAATGCCCCTACTTCACGAAGCGGCCAATTGGCGTCATGGAATGGCTTGCCATTGATGAGGACGCTTCCCGAGCTTGGACGATCGAGACCGAGCATGAGTCGCATGGTGGTGGACTTGCCAGAACCATTGGGACCAAGGAAGCCGGTGACCGCACCTTCACGAACGGTAAAGGAAAGATCGTCAACTGCGACCTTGTCGCCAAAGCTCTTGGTCAAATTGGTGACGGTGATCATTGACCCGCCTTTCTCCAACGGCCATCGGAGGAACGAGTGTTCATCCCTTCACGAGCGCAGTCTATGGGCGTACGTTAAGGAAGAGGTAAGAGTGCGAGAGCACCAATGAATCCCTCATAGGAGTGTGGCCAATGTCAGCAGGAGTACTCGAAGCGGTCAGATGGGGAGCCGTTATCCCACTTGATCACCCGAATCATTTCCTCACGTGGGGATGGTTGTCGATTTCCTACTCAAACTTGATCGTAATCGGACTCATGGTGGTCACCTTTCTCGGTGCGATCCTGATTCCCTTTCCGGGACACAAGAAGAGTGGTGAAAAGTGACAACGGCCACTGACAAGAATTGGACTCGATCACTCCGAAAAGCAGGTGAGTCAGCGTTTCCTCCGGAACGACTTCTTCCCGACACGCAACCGAGTTACGTCGCCTCGTGGATCTACGTCTTTGGTGCGCTCACGATGGCGGCACTTGGAGTTGTCACGGCTACGGGATTGGTGCTGGCGGTCATGGGTCCAACTTGGTGGCACCACTCCTCAACTGGCCACTTCATCAATTCAATGCACCTTTGGTCGGTTGAATTGTTCTTCTTTGCCATGGTGGTTCACCTATGGGGCAAGTTCTTCATGGCAGCTTGGCGAGGCAACCGAGCGCTGACGTGGATAACGGGCGTCGTGAGTTTTGTTGTCTCCATTGGAACGGCATTCACGGGTTATCTCTCGCAGACGAACTTCGATTCACAGTGGATTGCCACGCAGGCCAAGGACGGCATTAACTCAACAGGAGGAGGAGCCGTCTTCAACGTCCTCAACTTCGGCCAGATGCTCATGTGGCACATCACGCTTCTGCCAATTGGCGTTGGAGCCATTGTGGTCTTCCACGTGCTGCTCGTTCGTCGTAGGGGAGTGGTTCCACCCTTTGAACTTTCCGGTGCAAAAGAGGAGGTCGCACAATGACGAAGTCCTCAAGACGATTCAATATTGACCGTGATGTTGCACCATGGACCGGCGCAACCAGGCCTTATGACATTGCCAAGGAAGTAGCAATTTGCTTCTTGGTAATCGGTCTGCTCACGGTCGGGCTTTCCGTGCTGTTCTCCTCGCCGGATGATCCGGCGGTGACGCTCAAGCAGTGGGCCGTTTCGACGCCGATTGACTTTGCGACGACGGCGGCAACCGAGCTCGATGGAACGGGTGGCACCGCTGGATATGGCCCTCCGTATAACACGGCGGCCGATGGACCAATGGTGCTCGGCATCTCTCCAGCGAAGATTGCTGGCGTGCACATTCCCGTTGATGCGGCGAAGGACTTTGTCCTTTCACCAGTAGCGGCGTTGCCAGAGAACCCTGTCGCTTCACAGGCGATTGCTACCTATGAAGCGGCAAGTGTTGAACAGCGCCAAACCTGGGCTGCCAACTATGACGCAGCCGTCACCGCATCGACTGTGACCACAGCTGGCGGGAAGGTGATCGTTGCGCCCGGTGACTATGGACCGGTTGCAACGATTGTCGATCAGCTTGTTGCGATGGCTCAGTCGGGCGCACTCGACACGACCATGCTGACGCAGCAGCGATTCTTCTCCACGGACTTTACAAAGCCGCTGTTGTTCATCTCGGATGGAAGTTTCCTTGCCAACAAGGCTGCCATTGATCATCTCCAAGGCGACCAGTGGGGAATGATGAATGAGACAGGATCCTGGCCCGGCCAGGCATGGCTCTGGCTCTACACCATGTGGTATCAGGTGCCAGGGCTCTCCACCTCGGACAATGCGGACCTCCAAGTCTTCCTCATCATCATTGGCTTGACGCTGCTGCTCGCGTTCTTGCCCTTCATTCCTGGACTCCGTTCGATTCCTCGATGGACTCGTGTCTACAAGGTGATCTGGAAAGACCACTACCGAAACATGTAGTCATTGGCCTCAACTCAAACCGCACAATCCCGCCCGTGAGGGCGGGATTGTTGCTTCTCAAGTTGTACAAACTCCACCAGTTGTTTTCCGATAGGTATACCTTGAGGTGAGACAGTCCGACAAAGGATGTCTCATTGGATCAATGGAGGGGTTATGACCATCGACATGGAAATGGATCTTGAGTACCTCGAGCGTGCGCAGCGAGGTGAGTTCGACCTCGGGTGGCTTCGTTCAACAACCTCAGAGTGGGGTGTTCGAGCTACGCCATCAAAGACCGGGCTTACCCTCCGCGACATATCAATTGGTTCCTATGGTGTGATCCCCGAACATGCGCCACGAAGGTCCATGGCGCCTCGCGGGTCAGATGTAGAAGTTGGAGTTCCAGACCTCGGCTACACGATCAATGATCGTGCGGAAGTGTGGTCAGACAATGTGATGGACCTCTACGAAGAAGCCGTTGCGCGCCAGTGGAGCGCAACGCGAGACATTGCGTGGAACGATCTTCGACCGCTTGACCCAGACGTTGAGCATGCAATGTGCCAGTTGGCAACTGTGCTCTCCGAGGTCGAGATGGTTGCCGCAGATTTTCCAGCCAAGTGGCTCTGGCAGATCAATCAAGACTTTGTCGAAGCAAAGATGTTCCTCTGCACCCAGGTGATGGACGAAGCTCGCCATGCCGAGGTGTTCAGGAAGCGTGCTCTCGCGAATGGCGGAGGGCTGGGGAAGGCAACAGCCGTCATTGAGCGGTTCCTCCAACTCATTCTTGACGCGAAGAGTTACGACGAGGGCTCTGCGCTCATGCACCTCCTTGGAGAAGGAATTGTGTTGTCCCTGTTCAGGGCTGGAGAGGCACTTGCTCCTTCACCGGTGGAGCAGCAGATCTTCCGACTCTGCATGCAGGACGAGGCTCGTCACGTTGCCTATGGGACCATGCACTTGAAGTACCGCCTTGCCGCAGATCCGTCCATGGCTTCGGACTTCCACGCCTATCTCGACAAGGGCGAAGAGATCATGACCATGATCTTCTCGACACCTGAGATTGTCGAGCCCACGTCGATTCTGGCTGCCGGAAGTGTTGAAGCAGCAATGGCCCTCGGCACTGGAGCTGGCGACATTTTGCGCAAGCAAATCATTGGCGATTACTTGAAGCGCTGTCGTCATGCGGGGCTTGATCGAGCCGGTCGACTGCAACTTCCTGAGACAATGTGGTTGGACGTTCCAGGGGCAACGCTTGAAGCGGTGGCGTCATGAAGACGGCCATTCGTCCCTTCCCCTCACATGAGGTGTTCGACCAAGCTATTGCCGTTGCAGAAGCGAATGGCACCTTGGCAAGCCTCGGAGCAGCTGACCTTCGACTTGGAATTGAGGTGCTCGACGACGAGGAGAAGAACTTCTTCGGGATCACCTTTGTCGATGATGTCGTGACCGCCACTGGACCGGTTTCTGAAGATTGGTACCGACCCGAAGTGGTGTTGTCGGCAACCGCTGCGACCTGGGAAGAGATGGTGGAGGTCATTTCTGTCAATGGCCGTGCTGATCTTGGGCACACCATCAATTCGTTGAGCCTTGCCAACACACCTGTTTCCGTCCGCGGGGACGATCCAATGGGTGAGGACAAGCTCTATCGGTTTATGGGTTCGGTCCAGGCGGTGTTTGACGCCATTGGTCAGAAGTTGGCGGTCTGAACTTGGCACTCAAGATCCTCCTTGAAGAGTGCATTGGTTGCGGTGGGTGCGAGTCGACGTGTCCGACTGGAGCAATCCAACAGGGCGACGGATTTCCCGTCCTCTACGGAGTCGACCCGCTTCGCTGCAATGACTGCAATCAGTGCCTCACGGTTTGTCCAGTCGATGGGATTGCTGTCGATCCTGAATGGGCAATTTGCCATGGGCGGGGGTGTCCCCTCGCTTCCGCCCGGCTCGAAGGCGTGGCCTGCAGCGAGGGCGGCGCAAGCTGCCCAGACTGCGGCGCCATGTTGTGGCAACGCCCCGGTGAAGCGTGGGCCTGCCCGACATGTTCCGCTGCTCCTGGAACCCATGTTGCCTCTTGCCCGAAGGCAAAGAAGGCAAAGCGGCTGCGTTCTGCCTGATCAAATCTTGAAGAACAACTCCTAGGCTGGAAGCCTCAAGGAGGCGGCTCATGGTGTTCGGATTGAGGAAGTCAAGCGCAATGGTGGAGGCCGGAGCGGCTCTTCCAGGTCGACCGACGCCACAGGTGCCGACGCGCCCCCATTTGGTTCTTGGGACATCAATGGTTGCCCCCTACCCAGAAGGCACTGAAGTTGCCTCTGTCGCGCTTGGCTGCTTCTGGGGTGCGGAACGTGCCTTCTGGACCCTGCCAGGAGTGCTGACCACGGCCGTTGGTTATCAAGGTGGCTTTACGCCGAATCCTTCGTATGAAGAAGTGTGCTCCGGTCGGACGGGCCACGCTGAAGTCGTGTTGATTGCTTTTGACCCGACGAAGCTTTCCTATGCCACGCTCCTCTCGGTGTTCTTCGAGAACCACGACCCGACGCAGGGCATGCGTCAGGGCAATGACGTTGGAACCCAGTATCGATCCGCGATCTACACCACAACCCTTGAACAAGCGGCAATGGCGGAAGCCGCTGCTCGCTCCTTCGGTCAGCGGCTTCAAGAGAACAAGCTCGGACCCATTACGACGGAAATTACAGCCGCAGGGTCGTTCTACTTTGCCGAGGAGTACCACCAGCAGTACTTGGCCGCCAACCCGAATGGATATTGCGGACTGGCTGGTACCGGCGTGAGCTGCCCGGTTGGCTTGTTTGCGTCGAGCTAGTTAAAGCTTCGAAGGCGAGCAAGCGTTGCCTCGGCTTCGGCAACGATCTGACGAACAAGGTCACCAGCTGGAATGAGTGACGAAATCGCGCCCGCAGCTTGGCCAGCTGGGTAGCCCTCTCGGTCGGGATCAACGCCTTCAGTCTCGGGACCACCACCAAGGTGGAAGGTCTTATTGAAGGTCAGACCAAGTTGCTCTGGAAATGGCTTCAATTCTTCAGGGTGCGCTTCGAAGTAGGCGGTGGTTTCGTTCTTGATGACCCGCATGGTCTTGCCGGAAAATGCCCGGCTGATCGTCGTGCCGTCTTCGGCGGTTGCAAGCAGTCGTTCTTTGTAATGGGGGAGCCCTCGAGCTTCGGGTGTACCAATGAAGCGGGTTCCAATCCACACGCCGTCTGCTCCAAGAGCGAGAGCCGCCGCAAGTCCACGACCATCGAAGATGCCACCGGCAGCAACGACAGGCACTCGACCCGCTACGACGTCAACCACCATTGGCACGAGTGGCATTGTTGCAACTTGGCCAGTGTGGCCTCCAGCTTCGGTGCCTTGCACAATGACGAGATCAACACCGCCATCAACTGCCCGGCGAGCATGTTCGACCTTGCCGCACATGGATCCAACGAGGACGCCATGCGTGTGACAGAGATCAATCACCTCCGAAGGAACCCCAAGACCAGCCACGAACATCTTGGCCCCGCCTTCAATGAGGAGTTCGGTCTGCTGAATCATGCTGCCCGGCATTGCCGTCAGGAGGTCGACGCCAAATGGCTTGCTCGTCAGTGCCTTGGTCTTGGCGATTTGTTCGACCATGGTGTCGACGCCCATGGTCGATGCACCAAGGCAGCCATAGCCACCGGCATTGCTGACGGCCGCTGCGAGTTCTGAATACGACACCCCACCCATGCCCGCGAGCATTACTGGGTGTTCAACTCCAAGCTTCTCAGTTAGCGCAGTCTTCACGGGGGCTCCATTCAGTAGTTGTTCTCAACCTAGTGAACGACGACGACTATTTGCGATTCGGCCGACCGGCGATAACTGCCATCCCGAGGAGAAACCCAACGAGTGACGCGAGCAGGAGGGCAAGTTTGGTCGCAGCGAGGAGATCACCTCTGCCGCTGAAGGCAATGGAGGCATAGAGGAGCGGGACGGTAAAGCCAACGCCACAAAGTGCAGCTGCTCCGAGCAACTGACGCCAGGAAACGCCTCGGGGGAGACCTCCAAGATGGAACATTTGGAGGAGGGCAACACTTCCGCCAATACCGAGCACCTTTCCGAATGTTCTTGCCAACATGAGACCAATGAAGGTCGTGAGCGGTGCAGCCGAACCAAGAGGGGAAACCTTGAGGGCAATCCCCGCGTTGGCCAACACGAAGAGTGGCAAGACCACGGCATTCGACATTCGTGCAATCGGTCGCAGCAACGATGTCGATGTGGAGGGTTCTGAGCGATCTTCGCCCGTTGGGACAAGAACTCCAACAATTGCGCCAGCCAAGATTGGCTCAATGCCGGACCGTGCCATGAACCACCAGAGTGCAACTGTGGCGATGACATACGGCCATCGGGAGAAGACCTTGGTCCTCATCATGACCACCATGAGCACTACGGCAATTCCGAGCAGCGCCCAGAGCAGAACAATGGTGGTTGAGCCGGTGAAGCCAAGAGCGATCACCGAGAAGATGTCATCGGCGACGGCAAGCGCCAGCACAAAGGCACGAAGTGTCGAGGGAACTCGGGCTCCCAAGAGTTGGAGGGCGCCAAGAGCGAAGGCGACATCGGTCGCCATTGGGATGCCCCAACCCTTGAGCACGGTGGCGTCACCCCCGCCAACAAGCGCCACAAGAACGAAAACTGCTGCAGCAACCACCATGCCGCCGAGCGCCGCCACAACTGGCGAGACCGCATGTTGGCTGTCGGCCAATGCCCCATGCCGTCGTTCATGGCCAACTTCGAGACCAATGGCAAGGAAGAAGATGGTCATGAGCCCCGAGTTGATCCAGTCGAGCGTTGAGGCGAGGACGGCGGGAAGCCCTAGATCAAAAGAGAATTGGTGATGGAAGACCGTCGAATAACTTGACGAATTCAGGTTCGCCCAGAGGAGCGCGAGGCCGAGCGCAGCAAGAAGCGCGATGGCCGGCCACCGAGAGGGGAGGTCCGCGTCACTCTGATCCGGAGAACTCACTGAATCAGTATCGCCGCGACACGGCCTGCAACAGGAACCTTTAGAATAAAACTGTTGTGAAACAGAACAATCTCTCGAAACAAGCAGATGACTTCGCCCGTCAGTTTCTCCTGTGGTCCTTCCGCGTGCGGAAGGAAACGGCGGAAGATCCGCCGGAAAATGCGCTTGTTGCGGCGGTTCGGGCAGATGATTCGCTCGCTCCACGTCACCTGGTGGCCATTGCAGTGATCTCAATTTCAGGAGAATTGACGGTCTCTGAACTCGCTGAGTCTGACGGAATTGCCGTGTCGACCGCTTCGCTCCTCGTGAGCAAGCTCGTCGATGCAGGTTTGGTCGTTCGTCGGGAGGATCCGGAGGATCGTCGGCGGATCTGGTTGTCGATTCATCCCGACTATCGAGCTGAGGGAGAAGCGATCTTGGAGCAGCGCCTTGCGCCACTCCGACGCGTCTATGAGCGATTTACTGCTCAAGAAATGGCCACCGTGCTCGAGGTGCTCGACGCGTTGGCACTTGAAGTTTCCGTATTCAACAACCAAGAAAAGTGAGCAAGAACTCATGGTAAATCGTTTCTACGAAGCCCTCGGCCGGACTGTCGTTCGGTGGCGGTGGGTCGTTCTGGTGCTGTGGTTCGTGGCTGCAGGCATTGCCTCGTCACTCCCACAGATGGCGACTGAGTCGCAGAACCAGTCGAGTTCGTTCCTTCCTGCTTCGGCGCCAAGCCAGAAGGCCGCGGCCCTGCTGACGCCACTCGTTGGATCGACGACGACGGCGCAACTCCAGGCGGTTTCTGTGTCGTCAACGGGTGCGTTCACGCCAACGGATCTCACGGCGCTCAAGGCGGTTGAGAACAAGGTCGCTGCCGTCAAGCATGTGACAGGGGTCAGCGTCGTTGGGATTGCGCACTCGAGTGATGCAGCCCAATTGCTCATCAAGACCAATGTGCCGTTCTTCAATCAACAATTGCTCTCGACCACCTTTACGTCGGTCAAAGACGCCATTGCGAGTGTTCCGCTTCGAGCTGGGTTGAATGTCTATCCAGCTGGGCAAACTGCAGATTCTCTTGAAGGTGGCGGCAAGACCAAGTCGCAGAACACGACCATTGAACTGTTCTCGTTACTTTTCATCTTGGCGCTTCTCTTCCTCATTTTCCGTTCCGTTCTCGCGCCAATCTTGATTGTCATTCCAGCGGTCATGGTGTCGGCAATTGCGAGCGGCATCATTGGTGAACTTGGCGTGCATGGCCTCAAGATCTCGGCCATTGCTGTCTTTCTCCTGACGGTGCTCGTGCTTGGTGCAGGAGTTGACTACGGGCTGTTCTTGGTCTTTCGAGTTCGAGAGGAAATTGAAAAGGGAAGCGATCACCGAAGCGCAGTCATTGAAGGCATCCACAAAGTTGGTGAGTCGATTACCGCTTCAGCAGGCACCGTGGTGGTCGCCTTGCTGACCGTGCTCTCTGCGACGTTCGGGATTTATCACGATCTCGCGATTCCTCTTGCCGTTGGGATTGTCGTCATGTTGATTGCCGGCTTGACC
>CAIQUD010000086.1 GCA_903874965.1 uncultured Actinomycetes bacterium
GAACCTTCACCGTTACCGCCGTCCGCATGGGTTGGTATGGGGGTTTGGGTGGTCGAGAAGTCTGGCAGTCAACGACCCAAACAGGTGTTGTGCAGAGCCAACCGACGATCTCACTCCCGTCTCGGATGGTGTCGACCAATTGGCCAACCTCACTCACCCTTTCGACGGTTGCGTGGCCGCCGGGTGTCTACCTTCTTCGTCTCAATGATTCGAACCGAACTGGCAGCTATATCCCACTCGTGGTCTCCCAAGCTTCGAGCCTTGGAATGACCGTCATAGCGACCAGTGATCTCAATGATGCTGCCTACAACACGTGGGGTGGCTACAGCCTCTACGACGGGACACCATCTGATCCCGTTGCCGCTGTGCAAGTGTCCTTTGATCGTCCTCAGGCAAACTCCTGCGGAGCAAGCCTCATGTTCACCAATGAGCTCCCGCTCATCCAACTCGCCGAACAGCAGGGCCGAAATGTCAACTACATCAGCGACATCGATCTAGAAACCAATCCGCAACTCGTTGCCGGAGCATCGTCGATCTTCATTACTGGACACGACGAATACTGGTCTTCGCAAATGCGAGCAACGTTGTTCTCCGCTCGAGACAGCGGAGTCAACCTCGCATTTCTCGGGGCGAATCTCCTCTACCGACACGTTCGACTTCAACCAAATGGATCGAATGTCGCAGCAAGAACCATGGTCTCGTATAACACTGCGGCAACCTCAGATCCGCTGTATGGCATCAACAATGCCGACGTTGCCACGCTATGGGAGTCGAATCCTGTCCCCCGACCATCAAGCGCTCTCCAGGGAGTCCAGTACAACTCCCATCCAGAACTGGCGAGCCTCGTTGTCGTTGATCCAAAGAACTTCCTCTTCAATGGATCAGGTGCCACCGATGGAACCTCGATCCCCTTCGCCGTTGGCTACGAGTTCGATTCGGTGAACCTGAGTCTTCCGACGCCTCGCCCACTTGAGATCGTTGCGCATTCACCAGTCTTCGTGCTTGGCGCATGGACCTATTCCGATGCGGTGTACTACGCCGCCCCATCGGGAGCCGGCGTCTTTTCCTCGGGGACGATTGGGTGGATTCATGCCATTCACCCTGGAGTGTCCGATGTCATCACGGTGACAACGTCAAATCTCCTTGCCTCCTTTGCTACCGCAAAGGCGGGAGTGGCTAACCCAGCGGTCGACAATGTCGCCTCGTACTACCCAACCGGCTGAAGCAACTCCGAGATGAGCGCCTGCAGCGTTTCCCACCAACCCTCGCCCCAACGACAACTTGTGCTGCACCCGGCGGACCGGCATCGTGTCACCTGCGTGGGAACCTGCTGACATGCCATCGACCAGTGCCCGTCGTGTTGCAACCGGAGAAACGATGGACTCTCCACCAACGACTCGCTCCGTGGCGCTGCTCCGTGGCATCAATGTGGGTGGTCATCGGACGATCAAGATGAACGAACTTCGAGCGTGGATGCTCGAAGTTGGATTTACTGACGTCGAAACGTATCTCCAGAGCGGCAATGTGCTCTTTGCTGAGCGCGGCCTCGATTCTCCCGCCTCGACGATTTCTAAGGTCATTGCTGACCACACGGGGCATGACGTTGACGTGTTCATTCGGACGAGTGAAGAACTCGATGCCATCTTGAGGAAGAATCCGTTCCCTGGAGTTGAAGCGACGCAGCTTCATGTTGCGTTCCTCAATCAAGCTGACCGACTGTCCTTCACGAATTTGCCCGACGAATCGGCGTGGGAACCCGAACGTTTCCACGCCGAGGAATCCGAGATCTACCTCTACCTGCCGCAAGGGATGGGTCGAGCAGTGCTCCCTCGGAAACTTGCCATCCTTAAGCAATCGACGATGAGAAATTGGAAGACCGTTGGTCACCTCGCTGAACTCGCTCGCGCATGAATGCCAAAAAATCAGTCGATTTCTCCAACGTCGTTACCCCATGCGCCCTGCATGACCGTCAATGCGATCGAGGTCTACCATCACGTGCGACCATTCTCGCCCACTTTTTCCTCAAACAATGAACGGCGGAGCTGCTCCATGAAAAAGTTTTCTACCGCGGCCTTGGGCGCAATGGTTGCTGTCTCAATGACGCTGCTCGTCAGCGGGATTGCTTCGGCGCAAGTGTTTGCGACTGCCACACAACTCCCAACACCTGCAGGCATGGCAAAGACCTCAACCACCTCAAATGGTGTGCTTTCGTGCTCGAGCGACGGAAATTGTCTTGCCCCACTGATCGTGACGAGCAAAGCGGGTGTTGACCAGGCGTATGTCGCCGAAGAGCGAAGCGGTGTCTGGAGTCCAGCCCGTCGCCTCACCCTGCCGGCAGGCGTCACTTCTCCAACGTCGTCGGTCTACGCCGCTGATTGCGTGAGTCCAGGCAATTGCGTCGTCGTTGGCACCGATAAAGCGGGTGGTATCAGCGCAACAGAGACCAATTATGTGTGGGGACGAGCCGTGGCCCTTCCCGCCCTCCTCGGCTACGCCTCCCTTCTCTTAACTTCCATTTCCTGCACCTCGTTGACGAACTGCACCGCAACGGGAATGGGCGTCAGCTCTACCTTCTCAACCTCTCCGGTCATCGCCACCGAGACCAACGGAACGTGGGAAGCCCATGAAGTCCTGCTGCCTTCTGATGCAGTGTCAGGGCTCCTCATCTTCAACGGCATCTTTGCCATCTCCTGCACGAGTGTCGGCGAATGCACGGCGGTCGGGAGTTACACCAGCACCGGTGGGTTGGTGGATTTTTCCATGAGCCAGCAAAGCGGCATCTGGGGTGCAATCACTCCCATTCCACTTCCAAGTGATGCAGAACTTGGCGCAGGCGACAGTGCCAATCTTTCCTCGGTGACATGCGCGACCGCAGGAAACTGCATCGCTGCGGGTTACTACCCACTGCATGCCTCAATTGGCCAAAACCACAGTTCGGTGCCGTTTGTCATCAGTTCCGTCAGCGGTGTCTGGGGCCCCGCCCAGAAGGTGCAACTTCCCGTCGGCGCATTTGTTGCAACCGCCAATGCCACTCAGTCGAGTGGCGCCGGAAGCATTTCATGCACGGACGCCACTACCTGCATCGTCGTTGGTGGCTATTCCCTCGATGCAAAGGGGCGGAGCAGCTCCTTTGAAGCCCAGGTCTCGGGTGGTATTCCTGAAAGGGCATCACAACTCCTCGTGCCCAGTGATGCGAAGAAGTTGGCGAGCTCTTCAGCCAATGCGATCTCGTGCGTTGAAGGCGGAAGTTGCGTCATTGCAGGGAACTACCAATCCGCCTCTGGTACTCGATCATTCGAGACCGCTCCGGCCACGCAATCTGGCGCCCCAAGCATCATCAAGGTCACGTCCAAGGGGTTCGTCCTCACCGTGGCCTTCAAAGCACCACTTGCTACCGGTGGGCTCCCAGCGAGCACCTACGAATTCTCGCTTGACGGCGGCGTCACCTGGAAGACGCGCAACCTTGGGACCACCGCCAGTCCACTCTTGATTCCAGGCATCGGAAAGAAGACCAAGTTCTCGGTCTCCATTCGGGCAGTGACTGCGTTCGGTCCGTCACAGGCCTCACAAGTGGTTACCTTCACGACTCCCTAGAGCTCAAGTGGTTCGAAGTAGTGACAAATTGACCATGCAACCCACCGAATCAGCCTCAATGACGTCAAATTTGTACGCTGCTCAGCGCTACCTACGTTGGAAAGAGCGGCAATCTTGGGTGTGCCGTTCTAGAGCCCAATGCTTCGGTCTCCATTTTGAATCCGTCATTCCTGAGAGCAGTCTCAGAATTCCCGAGAACTTCAAGGAGAATCGGCTCCGCCTCTTGACGAAACCCCCCGTCGTCACTACGATTTAGATGTTCGTAGCTGTGCGAACTCAAAGGAGAACTCGTGAACAACCGCTCAATCGGTAAGCCAGGTCGCTACACCGCCCCTAAGCGCAACTTCCGTCGTCAGGCGGCAAGTGCCGCACTCGCCGTTGGTACGAGCGTCGGCATTGCGACCATGGCGGCACCAGTGGTTGCTGGTGCATCGACTTCCCCATTGGTTTCGGGCAACGCCCACCTTTGGACCGGTCACCCACTTTCACCCCCGAGTGGCCCATCTTCAGGCACTGGCGGCAAGGGTGACGACCATGACAAGCCCAAGCCAACGACCACGACCACGATCGACCCGAGCACCACGACGACCGTCAAGGGCGGCGATGACGACGGCGACCAGGGTTGCAAGGCCGACCCCGATGGTGCAACCGAGACGCACAGCGATGCTGATGACTGCACGACGCCTGGCGGAACCGGCGCACAAGGTCCTCAGGGTGCTCAGGGTGCAGATGGCGCTCAAGGTGCGACCGGTGCTCAGGGTGCAGATGGCGCTCAAGGTGCGACCGGTGCTCAGGGTCCTCAGGGTATGGC
>CAIQUD010000087.1 GCA_903874965.1 uncultured Actinomycetes bacterium
CTCATTGACAGGTCCATGACACCGGCTTAGGTGGCACCGCTCACCTGAACCAAACGGGCTTGTTTGGCGGAGGTTTCTTCGTGAGGCAATGAAACGCCTACGCGGAGGTTTCTCGTGAGTCAACTCGACCTGCAACGTTCGAGATCTCGGGTTCAGTAGAATGGTGGAGCGGAGAGAAAGTTAGGCAGAGATGTTCACCATCGGGAAGCGGTTGCGCTCCCTCGGACTGGTCCTCACCATCGGGGCCGTCGCTGTTGTGTCTTCATCGTTCGTCCCCTTTCCCGCCCAAGTTGGCGCCGGGCCGACTGATCCTTCATCCACCACGTCAACCATTTCCCCGACCACAACGACAACGCTTCCTTCGAAGGTCGTCCATGCCGATGCACGAGGCCACTACACCGTGCTTGAGATTGGGGACTCCCTTGGCATTGATCTTGGATGGGGGTTTGGCGTCGAGGTGACGCCGCCAAAGTCGCCGAAGGTCACTGTGATTCAAGCGGCAAAGGGTTCAACCGGTCTATCCAATGATTGGTACTACTCATGGCCGGCAAATTTTTCGACACTCCTCCATCGGTCCGCGCCACAAGTGGCGGTCATCCTTCTCGGGACCAATGACGAGCAGTCAATTCGAGTCGGCACCACGATCTGCCCGTTCAACTCTCTCTGCTGGCGCAATGCCTACAGCGGGCGCGTTCGCCAGATGTTGCATCTTGCGCAACTCACCCACACCCAGGTCATCTGGGTTGCCGCACTGCCAATGGGTGCTCCAGCGTTCAATCAAGCAATGGTCGCAATCAATGACGTCACTCGACCGATCGTCACGGCATCACCCAATGGGACCTTCTTCGAAACGAAGCCGCTCTTCAACTCAGCCAACGGCGCCTATCGCTCAGTGGCAATCGTGAACCGACAAGCGCAATCCATTCGTGAACCCGACGGGATTCACATCAACTTGCTTGGTTCGGACTGCCTTGCGCTTGGCATCATCAAGTCGCTCAAGGAGACGTTTGGTGTGCCAATCACGCCTGCGCTGCCCCTCCTTATTCAGTAGGGCGGCGGCAAGCGAGTTGGAGTCCCTCTAAGAAATCAGTGGGTCTCGTGGCAGTCCAAGGATTCGCTCACCAATTTGATTCCGCTTGATCTCGGAAGTTCCTCCGGCAATTGACATCCCGCGATGCATGAGCACCATCAGATTGCTCATAGCGGCATCACCTTCCATGAACACTGCATCGGGACCTTGAAGCTCGGTCAAAATCGCCGCCGCCTCGTGACCAATTTCGGAGAGCACCAACTTGGTCATCGCACCCTCGGGCCCAGGACCTCCGCCTTCGACTGCCCGATTGGCCGCTCGCAAATTGAGGAGCCCCATCGCCTGGTGTTGCGCAATGTAGTGACCAATCCGACTTGCTCCGCCATAGAGGCGATCTGGATGCGCATCGAAGGGGGCGATGAGCTGACTACCTGGAAGCGACATCCCTCCCCCTCCGCCGCCGATCGACACGCTCTCATTGCCAAGCGTTGCCCGAGCAACCGTCCAGCCTCCGTTGATCGGGCCAACGACGTCTTCTTCAGGGACAAAGACGTCCGTAAAGAACACCTCATTGAATTCAGAGTTGCCCGAAGTCATCTTGAGGGGACGCACTTCAACACCTTCAGCGTGCATATCAATCACCATGGTGGTGATTCCCTGATGCTTCTGCGCAGTTGGATCGGTGCGAACGGTCGCGAAGCCCATGCCGGCGACATGGGCTCCTGAGGTCCAGACCTTTTGACCATTGACGAGCCAACCGCCATCAACCTTGGTGGCCTTGGTTTGGACACCAGCCGCATCTGACCCAGCATTTGGTTCACTGAACAACTGACACCAAATGACTTCTTGGCGGAGCGCAGGGCCGACCCAACGGGCGGCCTGTTCTTCGGTCGCATACTGAATGAGCGTGAGAATGTTCCAGGCGGTAATGCCATAGGAAGGACGCACAATTCCTGCGGCACTGAACTCCTGTTCAATGACAAGTTGCTCAATCGCTCCAGCAGCTTGGCCATAAGGCTTTGGCCAATGCGGCATGACGTAGCCAGACTCGATGAGCCGATCACGCTGCTCGCCGACAGAAAGCGATGAAATCTCGGCCGCAAATGCCGCCACCTCTGCCCGAATGGCCTCTGCTTCGGCGGGAAGTTCAACCTCTTTGCCTCGAGTCACTCCCTCTCGAGTCAAGTTGGTCAAGGTTGCCGAAGCGGACTTCGCGTCCAAATACGAGAGCAAGGTGGTCGCTCTCCTCATATAGAGATGTGCATCGTGTTCCCAAGTGATGGCAATCCCACCATGGACTTGCGTATTGAGGTTTGCACAGAGATCAGCTGCTGGCCCGGAGAGTGTTGCCGCAACTGCTGCGGCATAGGTGAACTCCGAGCCATCGATTGATGCCGCCCTTGCTGCATCCCAGACTGCTGACGTTGCAAGTTCCGCCGCAACGACCATGTTGGCGCAGTGGTGCTTAATCGCTTGGTACATCCCAATGACGCGACCGAACTGCACACGCTCTTTCGCATATGCCGCTGCCATATCGGTCGTGGCGCTCGCAATGCCGACAGCTTCCGCACCGAGAAGGGTCTGGGCAATCGCCAGTGCTTCCGTTACTGATCCTTCAAGGACGGTCACTGGCGCACTGTCGAGTGTCCAACGAGCGGTTCGCCGAGTTGGGTCGAGGTTCTTTGGTGTCGAGACTTCGCAACCAGGTCCTTGCTCAACAACGACGACGTCGTTTCCATTGAGCAGCACCACCACCTTTGCCAAGCCACCACAAAGCACATTGCCCGAAGAACCCGAGGCGCTACCTCCAGAAATAGTGAGCGCGCCCTCGAGACCAAACCCCGCAGTGAGTGAACCATCAGCGAGTCCGGGAAGGAGGCGTGCCTTCAAGGCTTCATTGTCGGAACGACCAAGAATTGCGCTCGCCACGACCGTCCCAAGGAATGGGCCAGGGGTCACTTCTCGCCCCATCTCCTCAACCACGACGACCAGTTCTTCAAGACCAAATCCAGAACCCCCGTAGGACTCAGGAAGATGCAGTCCGAGCCACCCAAGTTCCGCGACCTCGCTCCACCATGCTGAAAGAGGTTCAACCGGCGACTCAAGGAGGCTCCGAGCCTCAGCGCGCATGGCGCGCTTTTGGAGAAACGCACGTGCGGTTTCAGCGAGTGCTCGATGATCCTCGGTAATTGCTAGCGACATCAGGACTCCTTCTTGGGATTGTCGTCGTGTCTAGCCCGAATTGGTCGCCGGCAGCAAAGCCGGAGCAGCAATCAGAGGTACTCGACGTTGAAGCTTTCCTAGCCAAAGGGCGCAATTGGCAGGTCAGCTCGAACACGGTTGGGGACTGTTCCAACGCCAACCTGAGCGGTTCCAAGATCAATACTCACCCAGGAGCCATTGACGAGATGCCCATACCCCATGGCATTGCCAACCGACGGACTCTCTTCCTCGTAGACAAGCCAGGAAGCATCACAGGGATCAATGGTTCCCTTGACCGTTGCATCCTTTGGACCTGGGGCAGAGAGAAACACGGCACGCGCACTCGCTGGAAGCGTGTCCGGGATGCCAATGAATCTGGTCCGCTGTGTTCCACAGGAGGTCATCGACGACTGGTGAACCTTGACGGTCGTTGTACTCGCATGGGTCGTCGATGCACACCCTGCAAGCAGCACAACTGGAAGGAGTCCGACACCGATCTTCACCATTTGGTGCAGTCGACCAGTCACCGAAGATCCATCAGTCGACCACGATCCAAATGCTCGTCGCCTGAACGCTTCAACTGTTGAGAGTGGACCACGACCTCAGCGTGACACAGATACCGCCGCCACGACGACCGACATCCGCCGACATCCCCGAGGTCAGTCCTTAGGAAAAGGAGACCTCTGCTGCTCGCACCACGCCCGCAATGCGTCCCGGAGCGGATTGGTCGGACCAGTAGAGATTGGTGTGGTTGATCACCTGCTCTGGACCTGGTGCACCCCATTGGGAGAGATCCTCGGTCGTGTGCGCATCGCTAACGAGCAAGGTGTCATACCCACGTACAAGGGCTCCGTGAATGGTGGACCGGATGCAGGCGTCAGTTTGCGCTCCAGTCACCAACAATTTCCCGACCTCGAGCCTGCCAAGTTCCGACTCCAAACTTGTTGCTTCAAACGAGTCACCAAATTGCTTCTCGATGATGGTCTCGTCGGGAAGCGGTTGAAGCTCGGGCACAATCTTCCAGGAATCACTACCGCTGACGAGTTGCTCACTTGAATGACGCACCCAGATGACGGGTACTCCTTCAGAACGTGCTGTTGCCACACATACTTGGATGTTGGCAATCACGTCATCGCGTCGAAACGCGCCTTCGACCACACCATTTTGGACATCAACCACGATGAGCGCGGTGTTTGGTCGATTCGTTAGCGTCGTCACTCCGCCTCCATACTGTTGAGCAATCCAGGCATCATGTCGTAGGTGATCCACGATGTCCGAACAGCGACATTGTCGTACACACTTCGTGCCCGATAGTTATCATCCGCGGTCGTCCACCGCACAACATCCCACCCTCGTGCGACAGCCAACATGTCAATTTCGGCGAAGAGCGCATCGACAACCCCTTCTCCTCGAACCGCTTGATCGACGAAGAGGTCGTCTAAATAACCAGATCGGGCACCTCGGAGAGGTCGGATCCACTCACGAAGATGCGCCAATCCCCTCGGGATGCCTACTTCGTGACCAGAAGGGTCGAGTTCAACGGCGACCAGAGCTTCCATGACCTGGTCAGTCTGGATCCATCGCCAGATCTGGAGTTGGTGCTCATCTGATGTTGGCCTGCCGTAGAACTGGCAGTAGCCCCGAAACAATTTGGTCCACGAAGCGAAGTCGCCTTCATTCACGTGTCGCACTTTCCAAAGCCTGGAAATCGTCCACCGCCTTCTTCCTCGTTGTCGGCAATCGTACCTTTTGCCCGAAGGACGATGCGGTCTCAGAAGAGGCAGCATCTCGTGCGTGGAACGTCACTCACACTCAAGAATTGAAGAGGGAAACTCCTCCAAATTCCGTGATGCACCGATCACGACGGCCACGAGAATCGTCACCTCGTCGCTCGCCTCTTCGATCACCTCAGTCGATTCGTGGACCGGAGACCTTCGGCGTAGGGCCACAGCGAGCGGTGCGATTGCATCCGGGACAGTTCCAAGGTTGTCTTTCTCTACTTCGAGGTCGCAGCGGGACTGATGGTTGATTCAAAAGCGCTCACTCGTTTCGAAGTAGCTCACAAGACGAAGTGCGGGTCCAGCGCTGATGCGACGGTTGACGTAGACGATTTCGTTGATCCAGCGCCGTGGTGAGGAGGTCGAGACCGCAGTTTGTGCTGAGTCACGCCAAGTGGCTCGAGGAAGTCAACGTCCAAGACTTCGTCTGGGTGGACTGGTGTCTTAGTGGTGGTCATGACCTCCTTCTTTAGCGGTAGTCGGTGATCGTGACTGATTCAGGCCCAGTCTTGGTCCACTTGAAGCAGATCCTCCATTGGTAAGCAATTCAGAGGTGACGTTGGTGAAGAGAAACTGAAGCTACTTAGAGATCCCACCCAGCCGTCCAGTCCTGCTCAGGCAACTCCCCAGCTGCGGCCCCAAATCTGCGCAGCGCCTGCACGAGGACGGGTCGCTCAGCCGACGGGATCTCACCCACGATTCGTTCGATCTCTCGACGGCGATGCTCGGTCACGGCGTCCACGATGAGTGATCCTCTCTTCGTGAGCTCGACTCGAAGTTGTCGGCGATCGGTCTCCTGCTCTCGGCGTGCAATGAGTCCTTTTTTGACCAACCGATCGCACATGCGGGTAGCTGTGGCCGGCGTCACACTGATGAGTTCCGCCAGACTCGCGAGGCTCTGCGGACCGCGTGACGCAAGGACAACGAGAGTTCGATATTGCGTGATCGTGACGTCCTTTCCGGTTTCGGCCAGCGATCGAGCGGCCACCGCCACCAAGACTCGGCTGGCGGTGAGCACCGCATCAATCACCTCCTCGCTTGGTCGAGTCGAAGGAAGCGCATTTTCATTCATAGACTAATTATTTCACACACTAAGTAAATAGGGTACGTTGACGCTAGCGACGAATGTGACCTCACCAGAGGCCCGGCGTCTGCCGATGTACAAGAAGAAATGAGGGCGACTATGAAAGCGCTCGTCTATCAAGGTCCTGGTAAGAAGGACTGGATGGAAGTCCCCGATCCGGTCATCCAGCAGCCGACCGATGTCATCGTCAAGATGATTGCCACAACGATTTGCGGAACGGATCTGCACATCCTTAAAGGTGATCTCCCCGAGGTCGAGGTTGGACGGATTCTCGGTCACGAGGGTGTCGGAACGGTGTAAACGCTGATCGAAAACAGCCACACTGAGCCATCGAAAACGCTGATCGAAAACAGCCACACCCAACAGCCCCGGCTGGCAAGTTGATTCCTTCGGGAATCGGCGAGCGAAACGGGAGAAGGGTGCACACCAACATGCAAGTTTGGACGGAGATCCGCAGGAAAGTACTGGTTGAGA
>CAIQUD010000088.1 GCA_903874965.1 uncultured Actinomycetes bacterium
CATGAGACGAGCGACTCGCTTCCTCGAACAGCGCTGATCGAGGCGACGAAGCTCGGCATGAACTCGAGGCGAGCCATAGGTGGTTCGAGAGCGAGTGTGGATCTCCTCGATCAGTTCAGCGAGCTCGCCGTCACGCTTGGCGTGGGCCGAGATCGGACGCCGCTTCCAGTCGTAGTAGCCAGAGCGCGAGATCCTGAGGGCTTTGCAGAGCCGAGTGACGCCGTAGTCCGCTGCATGGTCGGAGACGACAGGCAAGCGATTCATCGGATCGTCTCCTTGGCAAAATAGGCGGCTGCCTTGCGGAGGATCTCTCGCTCGATCCTGAGCTCGGCGTTCTCCTTCTTCACTCGCTTGAGCTCCGCCCGCTCGGACTCGCTCAGGGCTCCTGGAGCTTGGTCCCGGACCTGCCGGGCCTGCTCAGTTCGGACCCAGTTGCCGAGCGTCTTGTAGTTGATGCCGAGGTCCCGGGAGACCTCGGCCATTGATTTGTCGGTCGTCAGGACCAGACGGACACTTTCACGCCGGAACTCTTCCGGGTATTTCGAGTGGCGACCCATCGGGCACCCCTTCCTGTGAGCCTGGGCTCACTATCGGGTGCGCGGGAAGGTGGGTCAACTCCAAGCATCCGAAAAGTGTTCTTCCCACTTGACCACCACTGGTCATTAATAGCCATGCAAGAGGTAGCATCTCAGCGTCCCTAGGAAACGCCATTGAGGGCGATGCAAGCAATGAGGGGACTCAGCGAACTGACCTCTCTGATCTGGGTAGTGGGAGATGAGGAATGAATCGATCGTCAATTCGTATTGCGGTGGCAACTAGTTGCTTGATGACATTGTCCATCACGGCAGGGTGCAGTTCGCAGTCAGCGTCCCAAGCCACACCTTCGACGCAACGGGTGTCACCTGCACACAGCAGGATGCCCAAGATCAGCGACTACCTCTCAATCTCGGCTTCCGATTCAGGGAACCACGTTGGCGAGGTGAGGACAGTCAAATTCCACGTGGCTTCAACCGGCTCTGGCAGCTCTGGAACCGAGTTTCTCAATGCATACAGCAACTATTTGGATGGTTTCACCGCTGTCGTCTTTTCGGAGGACGCTCCGCAGTTTGCCAACGATCCGATCTCCACCTACTCAGATAGGGATGTGCTGGTTACCGGGACGATCTCGACCTACCAAGGTCGGCCTCAGATCATCATCAAGAATCCAAGCCAGATTCGTCTGGCGAACTGAGCTTGGTCCACCACAAGTGAATGGATGCGCAGTTGAAGCACCAATGGTCTAGTCAGGACAAGGTCGTCGCAGCTCTGATTGCTGGATTTCTCGTCATAACGACTATCTCAGCCCTTCACTCAGGTGCTCCTTCGAAGGCGAAGGCTTCTCGTTCGTCGACCACTCTCGTGGCCCCCAGTTCAACGAAAGCGGCACCTGCCACTTCAACGACAACCACCAAGCCACTCCCCGCAGGGTTAAACAATGATCAAGTCTGTCAACGAGTCATCAACGCTGCCCAAAATTCTGATTTTCAGCAGCGTGGGGGCATTCCCAAAGGCCACTCGTTCAACCTTCCAGGACGGGGTGCGCTCGATTCAGTGCTTGATGCCACTAAGCCTTCCTCGAGAGTGACGCAACCACTTTCCGTGTTGATGACCGTGGCGCATCGTGATGCTTTTGCGACTGGGTCAGGTGATATTTCGTCAGGAGATGCTGCCTGGGGACGAACCATCCTCGATGCGAACGCAATCTGGGCTTGGTGTGCGACCAACATCTCTGGAGTATCTCCAACTACGACGACCACACTCCCCAACGGCGGGCAATCGGCCCAGATAGGCTCAATGCTCACCGAAGACAGTGTGGAACTCATTGCCTCCGGCCCAATTTCCGTTCCGTCCAAGGCTCGACGCTTCGTGAGTCCTTTAGATTCCTCGAAGTCCGCCCAGCTCTTCGATCTCACAATTCACAACACTCGATCGGAAGACCTTCAGATTTCACTCGGAGATGCACTCGTTCCAATGGGTACAGACCAGGGCTACGGAGATGTGATGCCGGTCCAAGAAACTTGTCACAACTATCTGAGGGCCTTTACTCACAGAGGCAAGAAGCTCATCATTCCGCCTCTGTACATCAACACCGTTGTCCCACCAGGCGGGACTATTCAAGTTTGCGTCACTTCTGAAGTTTCAGCGAGGGCCAAGACGCAAAGTCTTCGTTTCGTGGAGTCCGAATCCCACCCCGCCTGGTTGATGTGGAATGTTCCGAATTAGGAGGCTGTACTTAGATGATCCTCAAAAGACCGTGGTTGTTCACTGCCATTGCTCTTGCGCTACTCCCGATGAGTGCAGCGGCATGTTCATCGGGGCCTGATGCAAAGGCTCTAGCGAAACAATCCTGTGCTGACTGGGGGCATTTCGACGGAACACTTGGGAAAGCGGCTGCATCCGCAAACAATTCCGCTCGGCTTGCAGCGAAAGCCGCAGCAGGGGATCCTCGCTGGACTCCCCTCGTCACTGCCTGGCAGGCAGACGCTTCGTACTGGCGAGATCAAGGCCACGCGATCGGGATGGGAACAACGGATCATTGGAAGAAGTGGACCTACGACCAAGTTCATCGTGCATATGAAGCCACTCGGTACACCACACGTCCAGTGTCGGACAAGGCCACCAAAGTCATCGACACTCAATGTGCTATCGCAAATTCGTAGTTGAGGTCAGGACGCAAGATGCCGGTAGACCGTCTTCCTGCTGACACCGAGTTCCGTGGCGATTGACTCAACCGTGTATTCCTTTGAGTCATAGAGCTTTCGAGCCATCTTGATCTTCTCTGGAGTCATGACAGTGGGCCGTCCACCCTTACGGCCACGAGCACGAGCAGCTTCAAGACCCGCCATGGTGCGCTCCTTGATGATGGAACGCTCGAATTCCGCCATTGCTCCAAAGATCTGGAAGACCAGCTTTCCTCCAGCCGTGGTGGTGTCGATGGCCTCAGTGAGGCTGCGAAAGCCAACCTTCTTCTGCTCAAGATCCTCAACCAGAGTGATCAGGTGCTTGAGACTTCTGCCAAGACGATCCAATCGCCACACAACCACGGTGTCACCAGGTCGGAGCTGATCGAGCATCCGATCCAACTCAGGTCGCTTATCGAGTGCTCCTGATGCAGTATCTGAGAAGACCTTGATACAACCAGCGTTGTTCAGAGCATCAAGCTGGAGAGCTGGGTCTTGATCTGTTGTTGAGATGCGTGCGTAACCGATGAGATCTGCCATACCTCGATTGTGTCATAAACCTATGGCACTGTCAATAAAGACACAATGATTACGCACACCAGTTATGACACTAGGAATCAGCTTGTAGATGATGCCAGGTCGATGTGTGTCTCAATCGTTGGTTTATGGCCGGATGTTGAGCGGCCACAGCTAGTCACAATCCAGAACGCAAATATGTGACTACGGTGTGAATAAGGAAATGCTCCGCTTGTGGATTGGAATATTTAATGCTGTTACTGCTCGTATTGATTGTCGTCATCGCTGCATCAATCTGGGTATTCACAAATGCCAAAGCTTGGTGTGATTCATCGGGCGAGCTGACGAGGATATTGGAAACTCCTCAGACCCGCGACACAAGAACACTCCGACTGGTGACGGCAGCCGCAACGATAGGTGCCATGCTCGTCCTTCCCTTGGCCACCGATGCCTCTGCTTCGAGCCCCACGATTCCGTTGGGGCTCCTCCCCTATGCAGTTGCCGTCAACCCTTCGACCAACTCCGTCTACGTCGCCAACAATGCCGACAACTCGGTGTCGGTAATCAATGGCTCAACCAATACCGTGACCTCTTCGGTCTCGGTGGGGAGCGGCCCCAGCGGAGTGGCCGTCAATCCCTCGACCAACACCGTCTACGTCGCCAACTATTCCAGCAACTCGGTATCGGTGATCAATGGCTCGACCAATACCGTGACCTCTTCGGTCTCGGTGGGGAGCGGCCCCAGCGGAGTGGC
>CAIQUD010000089.1 GCA_903874965.1 uncultured Actinomycetes bacterium
AATGTCACCAACGATGGGTAGGTCTCGAAGTGTCTCGAGCGATGCCCGAAAGGTGCCTTCTTCGGCCCTGACGTGCTCCAAGATGCCTTCGCGTTCAAAGGCAGCGAGGTTTGCCAATCCGACCGCAGCCGAAACTGGGTGGCCACCAAAGGTGTAACCGTGCGTGAAGACATTGTCGTCTCGCAAGAACGGTTCCATCAGATGATCACCAATGATGGCGGCACCAATCGGGGCATAGGCAGAAGTCATGCCCTTGGCACAGGTCAAAATGTCGGGCTGAAAGCCGTAGCGCTCGGAAGCGAAGTAGTGACCAAGACGCCCAAAAGCATTGATGACTTCGTCACAAACAAGCAACACATTGTGGCGGTCGCAGATCTCTCGCACTCGTTGGGCGTAGCCAGGCGGAGGCGTGAAGCAGCCTCCGGCATTTTGCACAGGTTCCAAGATGACTATCGCAACCGTTTCAGGCCCTTCGGCCAAGATCGCTTCCTCAATCTGATCAGCAGCCCATCGGCCGAAGGCCACCGGGTCATCCCCATGAATGGGCGCGCGATAGAAGTTCGTGTTCGGCGCCATTGCCACACCTGGCACGAGCGGTCCGAAGTTCTCTTTGTAGGGTTCAATTTGCGTCATCGCAAGTGCACCCATTGCGGTCCCGTGATAGGCGATCTCTCGGCTGATTGCCTTGTACTTCCCAGGATGCCCGGTGAGACGGAAGTAATTCCGAGCGAGCTTCCAAGCCGACTCATTGGCTTCTGCTCCACCCGTCGTGAAGAAGACTCGGTTGAGGTTGCCCGGGGCAAGCTCGGCCAAGCGCTCGGCGAGGTCAATCACCGGTGGTGTCGCAAAGTTCCACACAGGGAAGTACGCGAGCTCTGCTGCTTGCTTTGCTGCAGCTTCGGCGAGGTCGGTCCTCCCGTGTCCGAGTTGGACCGTGAAGAGGCTCGAGATGCCGTCGAGGTAGCGCTTGCCATTGGAGTCCCAGACATAGCAACCCTCCCCTCGAACAATGATGGGTGCGCGCGTTCCCGAGTTGAACTTCCCCATATTGGCCATGGCCATCCAGAGATTGCGGTTCGCTCGTTCGGACATTGCTGCGGTATCGCTTGGTTGATTGGTACTACTCATCGGGTCCCCCAGGTAAAGGTTTGTTTCGTCAGCTTCAAATACAAAAAGGTTTCGACTTCGGTGACTCCAGCAATGGATCGGACGGAGTCATTGAGCAGATGCACCAAGGCGTCGTCACTCGAGGCAACGAGTTCAGCGAGGATGTCGAAGGATCCAGCGCACATGACGACGTAGTTGCACTCATCAATGGCCGCCAACTTGTCGGCAACGATGCGTACGTCACCGTGGACGCGAATGCCAACGAGCGCTTCTCGGGCAAAACCCAATTTCAGCGGGTCGGTCACCGCAACGATCTGCATCACGTCGAGATCGCGAAGTCGCTGGACGCGGCGCCGAACTGCGGCTTCAGAAAGTCCTACTGACTCGGCGATTGATCCATACGAACGACGGCCATCTCGCTGCAGTGCCTCAATGATTGCCCGATCGGCATCGTCAATTGGTGTCGGGTTCGACCCGCTCGACAGAGTCCGCTCCCGAGGTGTGGCTAGGTCAGTCCGAGTAGTTGGAATGGTCATTGTGCTCACCTGTCTGAAGCAAGAACCTCAGCCGGTGACGATATCCTACACGAAGATTACCTCAGGTGCACGAAATCGTCATCATGGGGCAAAATCAGCGTCAAATTAGTTCCAATCATCACTTGCTCGGAGGGGATCACTCTGCGAGGCTCTTCTGAACCAAGAGGCTTACGCACAAGGGGACACCATGGACAAGTTGAAGAACTTCATTGGCAACGAATATGTCGATGCAATTGGACAGGCGGTTACCGAGGTCATTGACCCCTCTACCGGCGAGGTCTACCTTGAAGCCCCGATTTCTGTTGAAGCAGACCTCGATCGGGCATTCGCCGCCGCAGCGTCGGCGTTCAAGGTTTGGGGGCGCACGACGCCGTCTGAGCGGTCGCTCGCGATCTTTCGGATTGCTGACGCGTTGGTTGCTCGGGCTGATGAACTCGTCGCGGTTGAGGCCAAGAACACGGGCAAGCCAATTCCTTTGACCCATGCGGAAGAAATCACCCAAATGGCAGACCAAATCCGTTTCATGGGTTCGGCCGCCCGGTTGCTTGAGGGGCGTGGCGCGACGGAATACCTCGCAGGACACACCTCGTACATTCGGCGGGAACCAATTGGCGTGTGCGGAGCCGTTACCCCTTGGAACTACCCGTTTTTGATGGCGGTCTGGAAGTGGGCTCCTGCCATCGCCGCAGGCAACACGATGGTATTGAAGCCATCGGACACGACACCTGCATCCACGTTGCTCATGGCTGAGATCATGAGCGAGTTTCTTCCTTCAGGGGTCTTCAATGTTGTCGTTGGTGATCGGTCGACGGGACAACAGTTGGTGCAGCACAAAACACCACGGATGGTGTCGTTGACGGGATCAGTTCGTGCCGGAATGGATGTCGCTGCGTCGGCTGCGCCAGATCTCAAGAAGGTGCACTTGGAGCTCGGTGGCAAGGCTCCTGTCATTGTCTTTGACGACGCTGACCTCGAATCGACGGCCGCTGGCATCGCCGGTGCCGCCTACTTCAATGCGGGTCAGGACTGCACCGCAGCTTGCCGTGTGCTGGTCAGTAGCAAGATGCATGGTGACCTCGTCGAGGCCCTCGCCGCAGCAGCTGCGGCCACGGTGACTGATGGCCCTTGGAACCTCGATGCCGAAGTTGGCCCTCTCAACAACGTCAATCAGCTCGCTCGAGTTCAGGGCTTCATTGACCGAACGCCATCGCATGCTCGAATCGTTCAGGGTGGTTCTGCAATGGGCAAGGGCTACATGTTCGAACCGACGGTTGTTGATGGTCTTCAGCAGAGCGATGAAATGATCCAAAGTGAAATCTTTGGTCCGGTCATCACCGTCCAGACCTTCAGTGACGAGGCACAGGCTGTTGAGTGGGCCAACGACGTTGAGTATGGACTCTCTGCATCAGTGTGGACGAGCGACCACGGCAGGGCCATGCGAGTGACTCGCGATCTTGACTTTGGCTGCGTGTGGGTCAACACCCATATTCCTGTCGTTGGCGAGATGCCGCATGGTGGTTTCAAGCACTCTGGTTATGGCAAGGATCTTTCGGTGTACGGCTTCGAGGAATACACGAGGGTCAAGCACGTCATGCACAACCTCGGCGAGTAGGGCGGTGACTGAACGCGAGACGGCTCGTCTCGCGAGGGAAGTCGACGGACCGTTCGGGGTTCCTGTTCGGACTGACGAAGAAGCGGTCACCCTCAAGGCCGGCGCGTTGAATCTGTTTGACGCGACTGCCGTTGCCGTTTCCTCTACGGCACCGGCCTATTCCTTGGCGTCCGCTCTTGGATCACTTGTGCTGATCTCAGCCGTTGGACTCCACGCACCGTCAATGATCCTCGTCTCGTTCGTCCCGATTCTGTTTATTGCTTACGCGTACTTTCACCTCAATCGACGAAACCCAAACTGTGGTGCGAGTTACACCTGGCTCTCGGAGATCTTTCATCCGGCAGTTGGTTGGTTCAATGGATTCCTGCAAATTGGTATTTCGGTCATTTTTTGCGTCCAGGCTCCGATTGTCGCCGCAACCTATTCATTGTCGTTTCTGCAATCGATTGGCTGGCTCAATCAAGACACTGCGAATTCGACGTTGTGGACGACCGTGCTCGCCATGGGATGGCTCGTACTCATCACGTCCTTCTGTGTGTACGGCATTCGGTGGGCGACGAACTTTCAGTGGATCCTCGTCATTGTCGAGTACGTCGCCGTTGTGGTCTTCTCAATCGGCGGCATCATCAAGGTCGCGCTGTCGAATCACCCGGCGAAGTATTCGTCGTTCCACGCTTCGTGGTTCAACCCCTTCGGCGTGCATGGCATTGGCTCGATTGCGACGGCAATGGCTATTGGCACGTTCCTCTTTTGGGGCTGGGATACTGCGGTCAACCTGAATGAAGAGTCGAAAGACCCGAGTCGAAATCCAGGCAGGGCAGCCATCATCTCCATGTGGCTTGTTCTCGGGATCTTTGTCCTCAACTTTGTCGCCGCGCAGATGTTGCTCCCGCGCTCGACCCTTGAGAACAGCGATGACCTCCTCTTCGTGTTCGGACAAGCCTTCGCCGGGAAGTGGGCAGCCTGGGTCATGTTGTTCGCCGTCTTGAGCTCAACCGTGGCTACGACGCAAACAACGTTGTTGCCCTCTGCTCGAATTAGCTACTCCATGGCGCGAGATGGTGTCTTCCCGAAGCTCTTTGGCAGCGTCAGCCGCAACTATCAGACCCCGATCAAAGGGACCTTGGTCCTTGCAGCGATTTCTGGAGCCACCATTGTGTTGGTTGGCGTTGATTCGGCTGCAAGCGACGTCATTTCGACCTTCACCAATAATGTCGGTGCCATTGTTGCGCTTTACTACGGGTTGACGGGTTTGGCTTGCGCGTGGGCATTCCGCAAGGCTTGGCGTGAGCAATGGTGGTTCACCATTTCTGGGATTGTCCTGCCGTTGCTGAGCGGCATCGTCTTGCTCGCCATCGTCGTGTTCGACATCGCACAAAACGGTTGGTCAGGAATGAAGTGGGACATCATTTTGCTGGTGGCTTCAGCGGTCCTCACACCAATTGTCTGGTTGAAGAATCGCGACCGCGCCTTCTTCCATCAAGCAACGGTCGCCTACGATTCGATTGAAGGAGCGTGACGACGCCGTTGTCGTCATGACCAAAGCGGGAGGTCTTGCATGCGAGTTGGTGTTCCGAGCGAGGTCAAGACCGATGAGTACCGAGTAGCGATCACCCCCGCAGGCGTCCGTGAGTTGGTGCAACGGGGCCATGAAGTCTCGATCGAGCGAGGTGCAGGAGTTGGCTCCTCAATTGCCGATGCGGCGTTTGAAGCAGTCGGGGCCACCATGGTTGCGACTGCGGAAGACATTTGGAAGAATGCTGACCTTGTCCTCAAGGTCAAAGAGCCAATTGCCTCGGAGTATCCACTGCTCAGTCTCCGATCCAACCAAGTGCTCTTCACCTATTTGCATCTCGCAGCTTCTCGGCCATGCACCGATGCCTTGATTGACGCTGGAAATGTCGCGATTGCCTATGAGACCGTTCGTGCAGCGAATGGATCACTACCACTGCTCACGCCAATGAGCGAGGTTGCCGGTCGAATGGCCACCATGCAAGGAGCGCATCACTTGATGCGTTCTGGTGGTGGCCGAGGTGTGTTGATTTCGGGTGTCCCAGGCGTGGCGCGCGCCAATGTCGTCGTCCTCGGTGCAGGCGTTGCAGGCATGGCGGCAGCGACAATGGCGGCCGGCCTTGGAGCTCGAGTGGCGATTTTTGATCGGAATCTTGATCGACTCCGACAGGTCGATGAGCACTTTGCCGGGCGGGTGGAAACCTTCGCGGCGTCAACGCATGCCATTGAAGTAGCCGTTCAAGATGCCGACCTCGTTATTGGCGCGGTGCTCGTCGTTGGCGCAAAGGCGCCAAAACTCGTCACGGATGCAATGGTGGCAACGATGCGACCGGGATCAGTCTTGGTGGATATTTCTGTTGATCAAGGCGGGTGTTTTGAAAGCACCCGACCGACCACGCATTCTGATCCGGTGTTCAACGTTCACGGATCGCTCTTTTACTGCGTTGCCAATATGCCTGGAGCGGTGCCAGCGACCTCGACGCAAGCCCTTGCCAATGCGACGTTGCCGTTCACGCTCGAGCTCGCCGATCGCGGCTGGCTTGATGCAGCCAGACGCGATCCTGCACTTGCAGGTGGTGTGAATGTCGTTCGTGGAGCATTGACGTCAGCGCCCGTCGCAGAAGCACATGGACTCAGTCACGTCGACTTGACCACCTTTTTCTAAGGCACCTTTTGAGGTCTTGCTGTCCAACGCTCGTTAG
>CAIQUD010000090.1 GCA_903874965.1 uncultured Actinomycetes bacterium
ATTGAGATGGATGAGGAGCTCACGCGTTCAGCAAAGTCCGACGATGGATGGATCAGCACGAGTGACCTTGGGCGTCTTGACGAGCTGAGAAATCTTGAACTCGTTGGTCGTCGCCACGAGCTCTTTCAGCGAGGTGGCTACAACATCTATCCGGCCGAAGTCGAAGAGGCTTTGCGAACGCTTTCAGCCGTGAAGGATGCCTGTGTCGTGGGCGCGCCCGATGAAATTCTTGGTGAAGTTGGCGTGGCGTTTGTGATCCCTACCGACCCCACATTGCCACCAACCATTGCGGAGATTCGTCAGGAACTTTCTCCACTGATTGCCGACTACAAGAGACCAGATGTCGTTGTTGTTGTGGACCAAATTCCTGTGACGGCAATGTTGAAGGTTGATCGCAATGCACTGAAGCCCGCGGCGGAGGAAGCAGCGCAGACAAGGCGACGCCCGGTCTAACTTGGCCGGACATGGCCGAAGTGGACTAGAACAGATCGAACCCGATGAGGAGGATTGATGACCCCGAGCAAAAATCTTGGAATGCCAGATGCCGAGCGTGGCACCGGAGCAGAGGTTTGTTTCCCAGGACGTTTTGACCAACATGTTGCGGTCGTGACTGGCGCAGGATCGGGAATCGGACGGGCCACCGCTCGACGGCTCGGGTCCGAAGGTGCTGCGGTTTGCTGCATTGACGTCGACGCTGATGGCGTCGCAGCGGTTGCGCAAGAAATTGCCAGCGAGGGTGGGACGTCCAAGGCCTACACCTGCGACATCACTGACGAAGCCGCAGTCAATGCGGTCATTGCTGACACCGTTGCGACGTTCGGCCGCATCACGGTGGTGTGCAACGTTGCTGGAATTGGTGGCTTCAGCCACACAACTGAACAGAGTCTCGAAGGTTGGAACCGGATCATTGGGGTCAACCTGACCGGTACGTTCCTCATTTCCAAGGCTTCGTTGCCACATCTCCTTGATGGCGGAGGCGTCATCGTCAACACCATCTCGACCGCAGGGGTGATGGGCCAGGCCTACTCCGCTGCCTACTGCGCATCGAAGGGAGCCGTTGTTCAGCTGACGAAGGCCCTCGCCGTTGAGTATGTCGAGAAGGGCGTTCGAGTCAATGGCGTGGCGCCAGGAGGCGTTGACACTCCGTTGGCATGGAAGTTCAACCTGCCCGAAGGTGCGAACCCAAAGCAGCTTGAGCGACTTATGACGCCAATGGGATTCTGCTCACCTGCAGAGGTTGCAGGAGCAATTTGCTACCTCGCTTCCGATGAAGCTTCCTATGCCAGTGGTTCAATTTTGTCCCTCGATGGAGCGCTCAGCGCGTAGCCTCGCGACGTGGGGACGTCGCGATCAGAGAGCAAGTTGACGTCGCCGAAAATTTCCCTTGACGCCTCGGTGCTCATCGGGCCGCTTGGCGGACCTGGGATTGCTTTTCGGCATCTCTTGGGTGGTTTGCAGGAGCATGGTTCGCTCGACCTCTCGGTCTTTGCGCTTGGACTTCGGTCGGGAGATTTGTCAGCTCGCTTACCTTCCGGTGTCCAGCATCACCAACGCCGTGTTCCTGCCCGACTCATGCAATGGGGATGGACGAATCTTGGGCGACCTCACGTCGGGAATCTCGTTGGAAATGTGGACCTCGTCCACAGTTTTGGAACGTTGGTGCCGCCACGTGGCTCGTTGAAACAATTGGTCACGGTGCACGACGCTGCGGTCTTCGTCGCTCCAGAATTTGAGAGCCCTCTTGCTCGGCAAGGGGTAGGGAGTCTTCGGCGGGCTGTTCGAGAAGGAGCAATTCTTCATACGCCCACCGAAGCCGTCAAGGCCGAGTTGATCGAGCACCTGCGGGTGCCAGAAGCAAGAGTTGTGGTCATTCCTTGGGGAGTGCCCGCGCTCGAGATGCGAGATCCAGTGGAAGTTGACCGCTGGCTCCCTCCCGGGGTTGACCGATACATCGTGGCCCTCGGGCCAGATATTCCTCGGAAGAATTTGACGACACTCGTTGCCGCCTTTGACCAGCTTGCTGATGAAGATCATGGGCTGGGGTTGATCGTGATCGGTCGAAATGATGATCCGTCGCGTTCTTCAAGCAGTACCTCCTCCAAGATTCGTCACCGGAATCGCATTACTTGGACGGGGGTCTTGAGCAGCCCCGAGGTCGCGACACTCGTTGGAGGGGCGACGCTCCTGGCATTCCCCTCGCTGTATGAGGGATTTGGCTTTCCGCCACTCCAAGCCATGGCGGCAGGTATTCCAGTCGTCCTGAGCGACATCCCAACCCTGCGTGAGGTTGCCGGCGATGCAGCGCTCTTCGTACCTCCGCTCGATGCCGGTGCGCTTGCTCACGCAATGGAGTCGCTGCTCCATAGCTCCGCTCTTCACCGAGATCTGCAAATTCGAGGACGCCGGAGAGTGGCGGCGTTTGACTGGCCGACCACCGCCTCATCAATGGTGGAACTCTATGGACGGGTCCTTGCCCATGGGTGATGGCTTCGACATTGAAGTGGTCATTGATCAACTGCGACGACCGGTTCCGGGAGGAACCGGCACCTACGCACGTGGCCTCATACAAGGACTGGTTGCGGCTCGAACCCATGACGTGGCGATCACGCTGAGAGCCAGTCGGCGGGCGACGGAACCCGACCTGCTTGAAGGCCTGCCGTTTCCTCTCTCGACATGGCCGCTCCGCCAGCCATGGTCGCAACCGCTTGTTGACGTTGGCCTCTTTCGAGCTGGTCACGAAGCTGCCCTCCTCCACACCGTGACGCTTGGTGGTCCTCGGCCTCGAAAAGGCCAACTCGCGACGCTCGCTGTTCACGACTTGCTGTGGCGGAGTCCTGAGATGACCCTCACTCGACGTGGCGTTCGTTGGCACGAGCGTGCCTACCAACGAGCGAGATCGCAACGTGCCGGTGTCGTGACCGGCGCCCGATCTGTTGGCGACGAACTCATTGCGGACGGGTGGCCCTCAGAGGACGTCGTCGTCATTCCTCACGGGACCGACCATGTGGCTGCCCCTGATCTTGATGCGGCACGAACGCTCTTGGAAGCCCGTGGTGTCACTGGCCCCTACATCGTGACGGCATCAACGCTGGAGCCACGCAAGAACCTTGCTCGTTTGGTCGAAGCCCACCGAAGCGTTCGGGCGGCCGGGTTTGATCTCTCGCTCGTGGTGGTGGGTCCAACTGGATGGGGAAATGCTGGTCTCATCAATGCCGACGCAACCGTCGTTGCTGTTGGGCACGTTCCGTCTTCGACACTCTCGGGACTCCTCGTTGGTGCCTCGCTGGTTGCCCACGTTGCGTTGGCGGAGGGTTACGGGCTTCCCGTGGCGGAAGCAATGGCGCTCGGTTGCGCAGTCGTCGCTTCGACCACCACACCAAGTGCGGTCGAGCTCGGAGCTGGCGTGCTCGTTGACCCACTCGATGTTGACGCAATTGCGACTGGAATCATTTCGCTCCTTCATGATGATGGTCGACGACGTGCTGCTCAAGTTCATGCTGCTCAAGCCACCGCATCGTTGACGTGGGCGCGGTCTGCGTCGGCACACTTGAACTTCTGGAGACAACGTGGCTGACGGTCTGAAGGTCTCGCTTGATGTGAGTGCAGTGCCGCCAAATCCAGCTGGTGCAGGGAGATACATCCTGCAACTTGCGCTACTGCTGTCGCAGAGAGATGACGTTGACCTCCTTGTCTTGACTCGGAAGAACGATCGCGAACGCTGGGAAACCTTGCTCGGCGGTCAAGCACGGGTCGTTGTGGTGCTGCCGTCGTCTCGTCCCCTCCGTCTTTTGGCTGAGCGATTCCAGCTTGGGAGAACGATCGATCGTTGTGGCGTGGACGTCCACCACGGACCCCATTACACGATGCCTGGTCGAATGCGGACTCCGGTGGTGGTCACGATTCCCGACACGACGTTTTTTGATTTCCCTCAGTTCCATCAGTCGACCAAGGTCGCCTTCTTTACCCGAACGATTGCTCGTTCGGCCAAAAGAGCTGCCCGCCTCATTGCCTTGAGCGAGATGACCGCTCGCCAGGTTGTTGATCGGGTGGAGGTCACCGTGCCTATTGACGTCGTGCACCTTGGG
>CAIQUD010000091.1 GCA_903874965.1 uncultured Actinomycetes bacterium
TCCGTCCTGCCTTTGACAAGGAAGGCACCATCACGGCTGGCAATGCCTCGCAGATCTCTGACGGTGGAGCAGCCATGGTCATCATGAGCAAGAAGAAGGCTGATGAACTCGGAATTCGCGGTCTCGGTGAGCTCCTCGCCTACGGCGAAGTTGCTGGTCCTGACGCTTCCCTGCTCACCCAGCCTTCCCGTGCCATTCAGAAGGCCCTTGCAAAGACTGACCTGTCAATCTCCGACATTGACCTGTTCGAGCTCAACGAAGCCTTTGCCGCCGTTGGTTTGGCCTCAGCTGACGAACTCGGCATCTCCGAGGACAAGATCAACGTCAATGGTGGAGCAATCGCACTTGGTCACCCGCTCGGCATGTCGGGTACCCGTGTGGCACTGACGGCGCTCTATGAACTGCAGCGTCGCGGCGGCGGCACTGCAGCCGTTGCGCTCTGTGGTGGTGGCGGACAGGGCGACGCCGCAATTCTCCGCACTCGCTGAGTCACCTTCTGAGGAATTCTCCCAGTTGCACTCGCTGCGACTGGGAGAATTCCAGCAGTCTTCTCACGCGAAGCGGTCGACCATCGCTCGGAGTTTTCCGGTGCCGGGAACGATTTCGCTAATGACATCAGCAGGAAAGCCAAGCACGGCCAAACTGCAGGTTCTCGTTGGTCGTTCTGAGCGGTGCTTGGTCTTCAACAGATCCTCGCGGAACAGACCCATCGTTGGCTGATGACCAACCACCAGGATTGAGCTCACCATTGGGTAGCCGGTCAAGAGATAGTGGAGCGCTTCAGGATCGGCTTCATAGAGCGCATCAAGAATCTCGACCCTCGGGCGTAATCCACTTGCGCCAAGAAACCCGGCGAGTGTCTCTTGGGTGCGGCGAGACGACGAACACAGAATGAGTTCCGGCGACTCGCAGCCCTCGAGTGCCTTCGGCTTCGAAGCAACCCAGGAACCGAGTCCGGAGGCTTGCTTTCTTCCACGACGAGTCAGTGCTCTGGCCTTGTCATCAGGACCACCGCGTCCAAAGGTCTCAGCTTTTGCATGTCGCAGGAGCCAGAGTGTCGCCATGTGAGCCTCTCTCAATACCTCGAAGGTCGCGGTGAGCGGTTCGCTTCGTGCTCTAGCCTACGGAACGAACCTCTCGGAAGGAAACGCCGTGCACCACGTGCTCGCCGCCGCATCAGGCAATCAGTTGTCGTACTTTCAAGCGATCGTCATCGGTGTCCTCCAAGGAGTGACTGAACTCTTCCCGATCTCAAGTCTCGGTCACAGTGTGATTTTGCCGGAGCTCTTTGGCTGGACAGGCATTGTCCACCAGCAGTCAGCGAGCGAATCTGCTTATCTCGCTTTCTTAGTTGGGCTCCACTGCGGAACCGCGATCGCACTCATCATCTTTTACTGGCAGGACTGGAAGCGAATCATCTTGGCGCTCTTCAACTCGATCAAGACGAGGAAAATCGAGTCATCATCAGAACGCCTGGCCTGGCTGTTGATCATCGGAACGATTCCCGTCGGCATTGTTGGCCTGGCGTTTGAACACAAGCTGCGCACGATTTTTGCCGTTCCGCTCTATGCCTCGATCTTCCTCACGATCAATGGTTTGATCCTGCTTGCCGGCGAGAGGATCCGGAAGTCCAGCGAAGCCAAGCATGCTCATGGACACGCACCGTCGGCGAAATTGTCCACTCTTTCGTTCCGAGATGGTTTCCTCATTGGCTGTAGCCAAATCCTGGCCTTGTTCGCTGGAATTAGTCGATCGGGAGTTTCAATGGTTGCGGGCCTTCTTCGAGGACTCGACCATGAAGATGCGGCGAAGTTCACCTTCCTCCTCGCAACGCCAATCATCTTCGCCGCCGGCGTCTACAAACTTCCTGACCTCACCGGACCAAATGGCAAGGGCATCGTTGGCCAGGTGATCGTTGGATCAATCGCTGCGGGTCTCGCTGCCTACGCAGCCATCCGGTGGTTGTCGAAGTACTTCGAATCAAAGACCTTGCTCCCCTTCGGGATCTACTGCTTGGTCTTCGGTGGGGCTTGCTGGATCTACTTCGGAGCGATCCACACCACCATTAGCTAACCCTCGACGGTGCGCCGGCCTTCGATGGCCCGCCCGAGTGTGAGTTCATCGGAGTACTCAAGGTCGCCGCCAACAGGGACGCCCGAGGCAATCTTTGAGACGGATACACCCTTTGGTTGCAGCACCTTTGAGAGGTACATACCCGTTGTGTCGCCTTCAACATTTGGGTTGAGGCACAAGATGACCTCGGTAATTCCGCCGGCATCGACGCGCTGAATGAGTTCAGCGATCCGAAGATTCTCAACCCCAATACCTTCAAGAGGATTGAGGCCACCATGCAAGACGTGATAGCGCCCGTTGAACGAGCCCGACTTCTCGACGACCATGAGATCTCTTGGATCCTGAACGACGCAGATGACCGATCCGTCACGGCGGTCGTCACTGCAAACAAAACAGAGCTGGTCTTCTTCTGCGACGGAACAACACACCGGGCAGAGAGTGGTCTTCTCCTTCATCTCTGCAATCGCTGTTGCGAGGCGTTCTGCGTCATCTCGGTTTGAACGAAGCAGAAAGAAGGCCAGTCGCGCAGCATTCTTCGGACCAATGCCGGGAAGACGGCCAAGTTCATCAATGAGATTGCGAAGCGGGGTTGGGTACACCTACTCCGTCACCTCTACGGCTCCAGGGAACGCCTCGAAGAGCTTCGATGCTGCGAGCGACGTGATGTCTGCCGCCTGACTCGACCCTTCGACGAGGTCGTCAAAGTCATCAGCGGTCTCGACGTGGTCATCTTCACTCGAAGGTTCCGAAACCGCCACCTCTTCACCCTCGGCATCAACCACGACGTTGACGCTGAAGGCGTGGCCAAAGTGTGCGGCCAGTGCACCTTCCATGACGGAAAGGCACTCTCTCGCTCGATCTGCGTGGGCAGCATTCGGCAAGGCAAAGTTGCCACTGCTTCCGTCGACCGAAAGAAACTTGCCAATCGCCAACACCGCTTTCGCTCGTGCTGGCAACGTTGCGTGCACCGTCTTCCATGCGGCATTCACCGCAGCGAGGTCATGTTCGGGCGAGGACCCGCCCGCAGGATGCGCTGCCGGTGTGCTCGGTGATGACGCTGCAGTTTCTGCGGCAGGTTGCTCGCCTTCCGGCGACGCACTGACCTCTGGTTCAGCTTGCTGAGCACTTGCTTGCTGGCGACGAATCGCTCCAAGGCTCGGTCTCGTTGCTGGGGGTTGTGCAGGAACCGTCGGTGCTGGTGGCAACGGAGCCTCGGCGGCAGCAGCTCGAGCCACCGCCTTCGCCGCTGCAGCAGCAGCTGACGAAGACGCGGCAGGAGGAGGTGCATGGAAGACCTCAGGCGCAACAACGCCGCCGTCACTCAAACGTTGCTCGATTCTCGAGAGTCGCTCTGCAAGAGCCGCTGGAGAATCATCGAGATCA
>CAIQUD010000092.1 GCA_903874965.1 uncultured Actinomycetes bacterium
CCAGCAGACAGCACACCGCCGCCGATCAGTTTCGGAAGCCCAGACCGGTCACCGGTCACTGAACTCGAAGCAGCTCGTGGCGTTTCACTTCCGATCCAGGCATACCCACTCCTCGAGAATGCAATTCGCGCCGACCGAGGCTGGACCTTGGAGGAGCATCGGCGGGCTATTGGCGAGCTTTGGGCAACGGCGAGCAAGGTTGCGGCGACGAATCCTTATGCCTGGATCCAGACCCCGCTCCAACCCGACGAAATCACTACGCCATCGGCAACGAATCGGATGATCAGTTTTCCGTATACGAAGTTGACGGTGGCAAATCTCTCGGTCGACCAAGGAGCTGCCTACGTCCTCTGTTCAGCAGCCGCAGCTGAAGCCGCAGGGGTTGACAAGGACCGGTGGGTGTTCCCCTTGGCGGGAGCTGATGGCAATGACCATTGGTTCCTCTCGCATCGCGAAAACCTTCACTCCTCCCCCGCCATTCGACTCGCTGGTGAAGCGACGTTCGCTGGCGCAGAAGTGTTGGCTGAGGAACTCGCATTTGTTGACCTGTACTCCTGCTTTCCTGCGGTCGTGCAAATTGCGACTGCAGAACTTGGACTCTCGACAAGAAGTGACCGTCCTTGGACCGTGACTGGTGGTCTCGTCTTCGCCGGTGGTCCTGGGAATAACTACGTCACGCACTCGATTGCGACAATGGTTGACCGCCTGCGAGGAGTCCCTGGGGCAAGCGGACTCGTCACCGGCCTTGGGTGGTTCTCGACCAAGCACTCGGTCGGCATCTTTGGTTCGCGTCCACCTCGTCATCAAGGCGCTGAGGGCTACCGATGGACTGACGTCCAAGAAGAAGTCGATGCACTCCCCCAAACTCGAGTGGACTCAAACTTCACTGGGCCGTGCACGGTTGAGACTTATACCGTCGCCTACGACCGCGCCGGTGAGCCAACGTCGGGAATCATCGTTGCGCGAACGGACGACCAGGCGAGAGTCTGGGGTCAAGTCACCGATAGCGACCAATTAAGCGCCATGGTTGAACTTGATCTCAATGGCGCCAAAGGCTCCCTCAACGCAGAGGGCACGTTCAGCCTCTCTGAATAGATTCAGGAAACGGTAAATCCACCTTGACGGAGCACGACAAGGTCATCACCGCGAAGCTCAACCACCGTCGAAGCAATGCCGAGTCCGCTCGGACCCCTGAGCACGACGCCTTCACGACCAAGGACGACCGCTGCTTCTTCGGCGGTCAACGCCGGGTCTTCCCCATGACGATTGCACGACGTCGTCGCAAGTGGACCAGTGCGTTCAAGAAGCGCTCGTAATTGTTCGGAGTCTGGAACTCTGACCCCAACGGTCCCGTCCCCGCCAACCTGTGAGGCGACTGCTCGACTGCAGGGAACAACGACGGTGAGGGCCCCTGGCCATCCTCTGTTCACGAGGTCGCGGACCGCCTGAGGCAATGGACCCACGAGGGATTCTGCAGCCTCTCTACTGGCAACGAGCACGGGGAGCGCGAGACCAGCGGGACGAGCTTTGACGTCATAGATCTTCTCAATTGCCCGAGGATTGGAGATCGATGCGCAGATGCCATAGACCGTGTCGGTGGGCACCGCCACCACTTGTCCGGCTTCAATCGCCGAAGCAACGAGGTCGAGATCGCTCGTGATGGTCACCATGGGCATTCAACAATCACCCCTCGATCTCGTCCAGCGAGATCGACAATCGTGGTGACCTCTCCAAGGGGTTCACAAAGTACTCGCAGCGCCTCAACTTGGGGCGGAGCACACTCGAACGCCATGACGGCACCTGAGGACAAAAAGCGCGGAGCCTGACGCACGATGCTCTCGTAGGGGGCAAACCCCAAAATTCCCTCACTCGAGACTGCGCCAACAAGCGCCATCTTTGGTTCGCGAAGAACCGTCTCATCGAGTGTCGCGTATTCGTCTTCCGTGACGTAAGGAGGATTGGAGATGACGAGATCAACCGAACCTTGAAGTGCGGAGGGAACGCTCTCCCACCAACTCCCCTGAAGGAGCTCCACCTCTGCACCGGTGCGGACCACGTTGAGTGCGGCAAGCTCGAGGGCGTCGCTCGAGAGGTCTACGCCGAGCACATACACCTCTGGAAGCACTGAACGGAGCTCGGTCGAGAGCGAGCAGGCAATTGCACCCGACCCCGTGCCGAGATCAACGCACGTGGCTTTGCTCCTTTGGCCCTTGCTGAATACCTGGAGGGCACGTTCGACCACAAATTCCGTCTCCGGACGTGGGATGAGCGCGCGTTCATCAACCAAGAGATCGAGGTTACGAAACGCCCAGTGTCCAAGGACGTATTGCAGTGGTTGGCCACTCGAAACCTGGCTCGCCATCGCCCGAGCGGACGCAGCAACTGCGCTTGCATCCTCAGATGGGGACCAATGGCCACTCGTCACTTCATCAATCACCCAGCGGGCTTGGGGTTGTCCTCCAACAGCGGTTGACACCTCAGCCAACAACTCAGCGAAGGTCACCCTCAGACCTCGTCATCTCCAGCAAGTTGGCGAGCCCGAGACTCCGCCATAATCGCATCGACAAACTCATCGAGATCACCTTGGAGCACCTGTTCGAGGTTGTAGCGCGTGAGGCCATCAACACGATGGTCGGTTACCCGC
>CAIQUD010000093.1 GCA_903874965.1 uncultured Actinomycetes bacterium
GTATCGGCGCCGCCACGAGAAGTTGATTCGGCGGGTGAGCCAAGCCGCCATCCCAACCGAGTCGGGCGAATACGTTGCGCACGTCTACGAATCAGTGCTCGATGGCGAACAGCACCTCGCCTTTGTCTTTGGCGATCTCAAGGATCAAGCCAATGTCCTCGTTCGTGTTCACTCGGAATGCCTCACCGGAGACGTCTTTGGATCACGACGGTGCGACTGCGGGCCACAGCTGCATGCAGCCCTCGATCTCATTCGCGCTGAAGGCAGTGGTGTCCTCGTTTATTTGCGGGGCCACGAAGGTCGAGGGATTGGCCTCGGCCACAAGATTCGGGCCTATGAACTGCAAGAGCAAGGGCTTGACACCGTCGATGCCAATCTTGAGCAAGGACTTCCCGTTGACAGCAGGGAGTACGGCATTGGCGCACAGATTCTCGTTGACCTTGGGATCACGACGATGCGACTCATGACCAACAACCCGGCAAAATACGGTGGCCTCGAGGGCTTTGGCCTTGACATCACCGAGCGAGTGCCGCTGGAGTCCTCCCCAACACTTGAGAACATCACCTACCTGCGCACGAAACGTGAGCGGATGGGTCACCTGCTGGAGGGTCTCGATGACGTCAAGTGACGAAACCGTCTTCGGACCAGAAGGCATTGGAACCCATGGCGCTCGCATTGGAGCCAATTTGCGGGGCACACAGAATGGCTTAGGACTCAAGGTCGGCATTGCCTGTGGTGAGTTCAATGGAGGCATCACGAATCGGCTGCTCGATGGGACCCTTGAGGCGCTCCATGAAGCCGGTGTCTTGAAATCAGATATCACCGTGGCTTGGGCCCCAGGAGCCTTTGAGTTGCCATTTGTGGCGAAGATCTTCGCCGAGCGTGGTCGAGACGCAGTCATCTGCCTCGGAGCTGTCATCCGAGGCGACACCCCTCACTTTGACTATGTGGCAGGGGAGTGCGCCAGGGGGCTCACCTCGGTGCAGCTCGCGACAGGTGTTCCGGTCATCTTTGGAGTTCTGACTGTCAATACCGTTGAACAGGCGCTCGAACGGTGCCAATCTGGTCCATCCAACAAAGGCTATGAAGCTGGACAAACCGCCGTTGCTATGGCGAGCCTCTTAACCAACCCTTTGATGGACTGAGGAGACACCGTGCTGCGAATCGTTCTTCCTAAAGGATCACTTGAAGCTGCGACCTTGGAGTTGTTCCGAGAGGCCGACCTCGAGGTTCGGCGGTCGAGCGACGTTGACTATCGAGCAACGATTGACGACCCTCGGATCATTGATGTCCGAATCCTTCGCCCCCAGGAGATTCCCACTTACGTTGCCTCCGGCATGTTTGATCTCGGCATCACGGGACGAGACTGGATTGAAGAGCGGGGAGCGACCGTCGAGTCACTCGCGACGCTTGGGTACTCAAAGGCGACGAGTCGGCCAATTCATGTCGTACTGGCGGTCCCGGCCGATTCCCCGTTTAACTCACTCGAAGAGCTCTCGGCCAGAGATGGCGTGCTTCGAGTTGCTACCGAATATCCAGAACTCACTGCCCGTACCATGGCCAAAGCCGGCATTGATGCAGAAGTGCTTCTTTCCTATGGCGCAACCGAGGCCAAAGTTCCTGAGATTGCCGACTGCGTCGTCGAGATCACCGAAACCGGTCGGGCCCTTCGTGCTGCAGGACTCAAGGTCATTCACACCTTGCTCGTCAGCCACACCGAACTCATCGCGAACGTGGATGCGGCCGGGGATCCTCAAAAGCGCCACGCAATGGAGCAGATCAAGAGCCTCTTGCTTGGAACGCTCGAAGCTCGGACGAAAGTGCTCGTCAAGCTCAATGTCGCTCAGGACAACCTGCAGGCCGTGCTTGGTCTCCTTCCATCAATGCGCAGCCCGACGATTGCTGAACTTTCAGGCGGAGCCGGATTTGCCCTCGAGACTGTCGTCGCAAAGTCAGAGATCAACGTGCTCATCCCAGCCTTGAAGGACGCTGGTGCGAGTGATCTTCTTGAGATTCCGTTGGCAAAGATCATTCACTGATGATGTCCGAGCTCGCTGGAGTCATCGCCACGTTCGATGGTTCGACGGGGCTCGGCACCGTCATGGCTGACGCCCAGGTCTTTCCGTTTCACGCAACGGCAATTGCTAACGGGACCCGCCAAATCGCCCTCGGTGAAGCCGTTACCTTTGAGATCCGATTTGCTGCAGGCGGAAGGATTGAAGCCGGTAGGATCAAGTCCTCGAGCCATTGAGAACGAGGAGCACCGCTCTCTCAGTTAGCTGACACGGTCGCCGCGTGGATCTGCACATAGGCAAGACGGAGTTGCGCAAGTCCTTCAGCGAGCTCGTCAGCGGCGGGTGAAAGGCGTTCACCAAGCCCCTCCACGACTGCTGCCAGGGCGTCAATGGCCAGTTGGGCTTCGGACAACTTCGCCGGAACCGCAGCCAAATAGACCGCTGCAAGTTCAAACAAGCCGTAGCAGTGGTTGGAGATCACGACCTTTGGGTCAGCGCCTTGAAGTTCTGCCCGAAGGTCTTCGATTGCCTGGGCATCCATGTGGTCGGGATCGAGGTCATCGGTCTCGCTGAAGTCCACTTCCAACAGTTCTTCGTCCTCGTTGCGTGGGGTGTTCGTCATGGGTGTAGCCTAGGACCTCATTGAGAACAGAAGCGGGGTCGTCCACGGACGCCTCCACCCAGCCACCGCCCTGCAGTTCTAGGTGCGCTGGGTCGATCAGGTAGCCGACGAGATTTTCTCGTCGTCCCCGCTCCACGACCCGGTACGGAGAAAGACTCCGGACCCGATGGAACAGGAGTGATGCCCGATCGCTACGCCCAGCACCGTTGAGCACCGCATCAACGACAGAATCCGTGTCCGTGAAGTTCGACTCGTCGATCCCGACGGAGGTCAGCTAGGGATCAAGTCCCTTCCTGAAGCTCTGCAGATCGCCCGTGGTTTCGATCTCGATTTGGTCGAAGTCGCACCGACGGCGAATCCTCCAGTTTGTCGAATCATGGACTACGGAAAGTTCAAGTTCGATGAGGCGCAACGCGCCAAGGAATCCCGTCGCAAGACCACGCAAGTTGGCATCAAGGAAATGAAGTACCGGCCCAAGATTGGACCCGGAGACTTCGACACCAAGACCCGACAAGTTGCGAAGTTCTTGGAAGAGGGACACAAGGTCAAGATCACGATCATGTTCCGAGGTCGTGAGGTGTACCACTCCGAACTGGGCAAGAAGATCCTGGACAAGATTGCCGAACAAATGGGCGACAATGCCAAAGTCGACAATGACCCCCGTTTGGATGGACGCAACATGGTGATGGTCCTTTCACCAAACAAGGCAAAGAAGCAAGCCACCAAGGCACATAAGGACGCAGTTGACGCCGCAGGAGTTGGCGAAGAGCCAGTCAGCGTTGCTACAAGTGAAGTCGAAGCAATTGAGGTGCCGACCATGGCACCCGAGATCGTTCAAGAAGGAGTACCGCATGCCGAAGATGAAGACTGACAAGGGAGCTGCAAAGCGCGTCAAGGTGACTGGTTCGGGCAAGTTGATGCGCCGCAAGCAGAACCTCAACCACATCTTGGAGAAGAAGAGCTCGGCGCGTAAGCGTCGGCTTCACGGCGAGACCGAGATCTCGTCCCAGCAGGACAAGAACATCCGCAAGATGCTGGGCATCTGACGAACTGATCTCGCTGCGGTTCCGCAGCACCATCGAAGGAGAATTGAGCAATGGCAAGAGTCAAGCGTGCAGTTCACGCAAAGAAGAATCACAAGGCAGTTCTTGAGGACGCGAAGGGCTTCTATGGAAATAGGAGTCGCGTGTTCCGTGCCGCCAACGAAGCGGTCATGCACTCGAAGCAGTACGCCTTCCGTGACCGTCGTGCAAGGAAGGGTGACTTCCGTCGCCTCTGGATCCAGAGGATCAACGCAGCCTGCCGTCTCAATGGCGTGAGCTACAGCCGCTTCATCGCTGGTCTCCACGCAGCAGGCATCGAGACCGATCGCAAGGTTCTCGCAGACCTTGCCGTGACTGACCCGGCAGCCTTTACTGCGGTGGTGACTGCCGCCATGGCAGCACTTGATGCCGCGAAGTCAGAGTCAGCCAACTGACGAACCCACTTGGCGCCAGCCACGATCGGGTGAAGCGCCTTCGGCGCCTCCTCGAGAAGCGGTCTTCCCGTTGGGATGAAGGCGTGTACGTGGTTGAAGGCGTAGAGCTTGTCCGGTTGGCCGTCAATGGCGGCCAACCGGTCGAAGCGCTCTACGTCGACGGGAACTGTCACCTCGATGAC
>CAIQUD010000094.1 GCA_903874965.1 uncultured Actinomycetes bacterium
CTTCAGTCTCCTTCGGGCTTGGTACGGGCCTCCTTGCCTATGGGCTCGGAATGCGCCACGCGTTTGATGCTGACCACATCGCCGCAATCGACGGGACCACAAGGAAGCTCATTGGCGAACGACAGCGACCGCTATCCGTTGGTTTCTTCTTCTCCCTCGGCCACTCAAGTGTCGTCCTCTTTCTTGCACTGCTGCTCAATTTCGGCCTCCGGGCCTTCAATCACGCAGTGACAAGTGACGGGTCCTCATTTCGTACGTGGACCGCGGTGATTGGCACGTCGGTTTCCGGTCTCTTTCTCTACGGAATCGCCGCCATGAACTTCGTGGTCTTGATTTCCATCATTCGAATCACCAAGAAGATGCGAGCCGGGACCTATGACGAAGAATCCCTCGATGATGCCCTTGCCAACAAAGGAATCATGACCCGAGTCACTGCTCGCCTTGCACGGAAAGTCGACCGGCCAGGAAAGATGTTCGTCGTTGGACTGTTGTTCGGACTCGGCTTCGATACCGCGAGTGAAATTGCGCTCCTCGTGCTCGCCGGATCTGCAGTCGTTGGCGGCTTGTCTCTCTCTGCTGTTCTGTCGCTGCCGATTCTGTTCGCTGCAGGCATGTGCCTGTTCGACACCATCGACGGGTGCTTCATGAACTTTGCCTATGGCTGGGCATTTTCCAATCCATCGAGAAAGCTCTTTTACAACCTCACCATGACGTCGCTGTCGGTCGTCGTGGCGGTCTTCGTTGGAACCGTGGAACTCTTCAGCCTCCTCGCCCAGCACCTTGGGCTCCACGGTTCTTTTTGGACCAGTCTCTCGGCCATCAATCCAAGTACGGCGGGCTTTGCCATCGTGCTCTTGTTCGTCGGGATCTGGGTGGTGGCGATCTTGACCTGGCACTTCGGCGACATTGAGAACAAGTGGAGCGCCCACGACATGGTGGCTTCGGAGCCACCGAGTCCCCCTCCACTAGGCGCCCTTCAGTAAAATCAAGGTGTCGACCACTTACTCGTGTTCGTGGTTTTGACATTCGCCCTGCACAGGAGATGACCGATGCGTTTAGGAATTCAACGAATTGCTGCCCTGCTCGCCTCGAGCACGCTCATGCTTGGCGTGGTCAATGTTCCTTCGGGAGCACAGTCAAATGCTGCAGGCAATTCACCGACGTATACCGTCACCTTCGCGGCTCGAGTCTGCCCAACGTATGAATCGGTCTTTGCCAACCGGGCGAGGAACAACATTCAAGAGTCCTTGAAGAATTTGGGACCTGACACGCCGTATGCAAACTTCACCCAAGTGCTCCCCTCGTTTGAAGATGGGCTGTCGCCCCAGAGCAATTGCCAGCCGCTTACTGGCTGGAAGTTCGCTCTCGGCAGCGGCTACACACGTCCCGTTCCAGGCACCAACCTGAGTTATGTGACGGGAACCTCATCGGTCGCTGACCGTCAGGTCACGACCCTTGCCTCAACGCCACTTCTTGACGCACACGGGGATCCAACCGGCTCAGCCATTCCCGGCGCTGCAACGATCACGTTGACGGCCGCCGAAGCGAACCTCGCCAGTCGGTCAAGCTCACTGTGGACCATGGGCGGAACGCCGACCCAGCCACTCGGCTCAACGCCGAATGACTACGGCTTTGCCGCCCTTCGTTGTGCCACCGACAACCTCAACGGCGACAACGTCGAATGGATTGGTTTTCCTTCGGCAACCACCCATGTGTTCTGCTTCGCGTTCTACGTCCAGCCGCCTCCCGGTGCAGGCATCATCACCATTACGAAGCAGCTGGCATCAGCGCAGGCAGGAGCCGCTGCATTCGACTTCCACGGCAGCATTTCGTACACCTCGAACAACGATTTTCAACTGACCGTGCCTGGTGGCAAAACGACCAACTCCATCAACTTTGTTCGCGGAGAGACTCGCCCATCCGATGCCCCTTGGACCGTTGAGGAACAGCCAGCACCGGGCTATGACTTGACGTCGCTCGTGTGCAACAAAGTCACCACCAGTGTGATCACCATTAGTGGTGCTGAGGCGTCGATTGTCTTGGCACCAGGTGATCATGTGACCTGCACCTATCTCAACTCGCTCACCCCACCGCTTCTCGGAAAGCTCTCAATCACGAAGACGGTCACGTCTCCAGCGGGATTTGCTCCACCAACAAGCGAACTCCCAGAGACCTTTACCTACGCCGCGCAGTCCGGAACCAATCACGCCAACTTCTCAACGACGGTTCCCTATGGCGAGACCAGCTCACCCACCGCGACGGCTTTGGTCGTTGCAGGAACCTGGCAAGTGAGTGAAGACACGCCGCCAACACATACAGGTTGGACGTGGTCCCCAAGTGGCGTCACGTGCGTTGATGATCACGGACACGTAACGACTTCAGCGACCACAAGTATTTCCGTCCCTGTGTCTCCGACTGATGGTGCCTCGTGCATCTTCACCAACGTCCTTCACCCCACAGGCTCATTGACCATTCTCGTCAAGAGCCACGGTGCAACTGGTACGTTCCCCGTCCACATTGTTGGCCTTGATGCCCTTGCGGGAACCGAGCTCAATCAGACGGCAACGACATCGAGCGATGGCGTGGCAACGATCGCCCTCGGCGACAGCACGACGCCGCTCAATGGTTCGTGGAATGTCAGTGTGGCAACGCCAAACGCCACATCACGCGGCCACTGGAGAATTTTCGGAAGCCCCTCTTGTAACGTGCGCGGGCCGGCTGCTCATCTCTCGGGTCCCGAAGAGCTCCAGGTGTCGCCTTCGAACAGCGTGCAGCCAAACCTCATCTGCGACTTTGAGTACCAATTCATTCCCGCGTCAACCGTGTCACTTGAAAAGGTTGTGCTTGGCGACCTCAGTGCCTTCACCTCCAATGTGGTAATTACCCTTACCTGTGACGACGGTTCAACGGCAACCTTGACCGTGCCGCCCGGAACAACGAATGTGGCCACCTTGCCAACTCCTGTCGTGATTCAGTCGACGACGACTTGCCACGCCGTTGAAACCGAGAGCGGGGTGAACTCGGTGGACTCTGTCGCAATTGTTCACGGTGTCATGGTGAATGGCGCCTATACCTCGGAACACGTCGCGGACTTTGTTGTGCCGGCGGACACCACTGAGTCCCATGTCGTTGCGGTCTTCGCCAACACCTTCTCGAAGGGTGGTGGCAACAATGGTGGAGGTGGGACCGACGGTCAGCCACCAACAAACGGAGGATCGGGAGACCTTCCCTACACCGGTGCTCCCCTTCAACTCCTTGGCGGGTTGGCGGTTGTCCTCGGTGGACTGAGCGTCTTCGCATTCCTTCGCCGTCGCTCAACCCTCAAGAGCTGAACAGGCCTTCTAACAGCCGTCACCAGGCGGTTTCGGCAAGGTCTCAGGCTTAAGGCCGGCATCGGCGGCGGCAACGACGGCCTTCACCCATGGGCCAAAGGTGACGGAATAGCTCCGCCATGGAGTGCAGCCACCTTGGTGCAGTCCACTGATCGTTCCAACAAGGGTCGCGTGACCTTTGCCGGTGACGAGCCAAGGAGCACCACTCGTTCCACCTGGATACGGCGTGCAATCAAAGGCAAGGGCACCATCGCTCTTCTTCACCTTGGTGGTGCAGGTCTTTGGTCGATCATTTGAGCCGAATCCATACGCCGCAATCGAGACCTTGGTCCCAATGCTCGGGGCGTCGCCAACATTGTTCGAACCAACCACCTGTTGGAGGGTCTTCTCGACCCCGTGAACCTTTTGGCGAGCAACTCGCAAGACAGCGAGGTCTGCGCTCGAACTCGTTCCCATTTCCCATGTTGGATCGACATACGCGCCGATCACCGTCCATACGCCGTGCGGGGAAACGCCATCGTGATACCCCGGAGCGAAGGTCCAACCAATCCCGGTTCCAAGCAAACAGTGTGCTGCGGTCACAATCAGACTTCCCGATGAACTGGTGACGACTGATGCGGTGCAGATATGCGTCGAACTTCCTGGTGGGAACAATGGACCAACGGTCGGCGTCCCAAGAAACGTCGTGGCGTGTTGAATCCCGGTCGAGGCAGAGGCACCAGAAACTGTCGCCATGGGGGCGACCAACAAGAAAAGAGCAGTCCCGGACGCGACAAGACCACGTCGCAATCGATCACCAGTTCTACTTCTACGCATCATTTCCCTTGTCCTTCGCAGGCTCACTTCGAAGAGTAGGACAACTGGGAAAGGGCGGGCGGGCGCGCTGCACTTCGTCTCCTCAGGATCGAGCTCAAGCCCGTCAGGGCTCGGTCCTACTCGCCAAGACGTTGAAGGACGTTCCGAGTGATCTGCTCAATTTGCGGATCACGCCCGGCAAGGCCATGTGCCCAGTCGGTCGATCCCGAAGTGAGCGTGGAACCGCCTGCAGCATTCGTCGAGATGCCAAGTACCGCGTGGCCGTGTCGAATTCGCTCGATTGCTTCTGGGTCCCTTGTGCCAAAGACTCGGGCGGCAATGTACTCAAGCTCGCTTGGTTCCCCAGGCTTTGGTGGACGCGGTGCGGTTTCACGGGTGAAGTGCTGCGTTGGGCAAGTCCCGAGTATCTCGAAGTTGAGCGGGGTGCCATCTTCGCCAGTTGGATAGGGCAAGCCATCTCGATAGGTGAACGTGCAGCCGTCACATTCATAGCCAACAACGGTGGCGCCGACGCCGAGAACGTCGCCATAGCCAAGACCAGTGCCGTCGAAGATCCAGTGACCCGCCCGATGAACGGTGTAGCCGCCAAGTCCCGACGTCACATTGCGACCAATTCGGTGATAGCCGCCCCTCGTGAAGGAGACGCCGGTCATGAGGTTCTCTGGCCGTCCAACCACAACATCGGACCAGAAGGTGGTTGCCTCAACTTCTCGATCGGTGCCCATGACAGGGTCACTCCGGAAGAAGCCCTTATACCCAACCATCACCTCGTGATCTTGACCCTCGAGGCGAACCTGCCAGAGCGAGGTATTGCCCGAAAAGAACGCTGCATTGCCGCCACGGGCAACAAATGCTTCGACCGTGTCGCGCATGCCGCGACTCCAGTACTCGTCATGACCAACCGAGAGGTAGAGATGCGCCGCATCGAGCACCTCCGGGTGGGTTTCCAAGTCGGCATTGGTGCAAACCGCAATGTCGAATCCTTCTCGCTCGGCCCACTGAATGAAGGGAAGCTCCCAGTCAGGCCAGCCAGCAGAACCCGCGTAGGGCGACAAGTGATTGAGGGTGAGGTAACCAACATGTGCTGCGTTCTGAGGATCTGGAGCTCCAGTTCCAGTAACTCGACGGCCCTTTCCGGGTGGCTTCGCCAGATAGCCGGCAGCCATTGGTCGTTGAAACGAAACCTGGGTCCCACCTGTGTAGAGGTTTGGTCCTCCGAAGTCGTTGTAGGCATTCCAGGTATTGGTGGCCAGGGCAAGAACAATGCGAGCGCCAACATTTGGGCGAACGATGAAGAAGGCGAGGTCTCGACGAACCTTCTCACCAAGGTCGATCTCCATCAGCACTTCGTAGTAGCCAGACTTCCAGGTGGCTTCGACATTGAGCGTTAGTGCAACCGGCCAACCGCAGCCATTTGCTGAGGCATCTTTCGGCACCTCGTGGTCACCAGCCTCAACGCCGTCGGCGGCAAACACCACTTCACGCTTCGCACCAATGCGTGCGACTTCAATGCGAACGGGACGACCGCCAGATGACGACACATGAAGGCCTACGTGTTCTCCTGCACCTGCAGATTGCGGCCAGCAGTACCCAGAAACTCGTTCTCGCGCCATGCTCGCACCCTAACTTCTGAGCCGTCCTCGGTGTTGGCCGACGTCAAGACTCCGCAGTTACGTCAGACCACTCTTGACGCTTCGCTGTTCAAATGGCTCGCTTGGAAAAGGGCCTCGTCACTCAAGTTGCGCCGCACTTAGGACTTCCAACGTCGCTTCGCCAACTTCGAACCGTTGCTGGCTGGTGAACGATCGGACGACCAAGGTGCTTGAGGAGCGAGGGTGAGTGATGCAAGCTCCAACAGTGGACGGTCGTAGTTGACTCGCCAACCGGAGAAGGAACGCCACGCTGCGTCTTGATCGTCAACCATTGGCGCCCCAGCTGCCCTGAGTCGCTCAAAGAGTTCATCAAACTCATCTCGAGTCACGGAAATTGGATCGTCTGGTCGAGGGTCAGGGTCGAACGGCAGTCCATAGAAGCCAGCAATGTGCCGAAGGCTGAGGTAGCCCGACCGGATACAGAGCTGTGCTTCAGGGTGCTTCTCCGACGTAATTGATGAAGCAACAAACGAGGCGGAGTCAAGAATTGCTCCGGCAGCAGTCACCCACGATCGGTCCGGTTGGGGGGACCTGAAGAACACGAGGGCCGGTACCGAGGTGTGCGTCTCTTGAATGTCGGCAAACCATTCAGCCCACCGATGCCAAAGGTCTTCAGTGTGTTCAAGTCGTTCAATCACCGTCAATCGATGGAGCAGCGTTCCTGCAAACGGTGGACTGCCCGCCTGCGTTTCGAGGGCGGTAACTCTGATCTCTCGACGTGAGTAGGACGAGTAGATCGATGGAAGATAGGAGATCAAGATCGCCACGAGTCCGAGCCCGAGTCCCGCTTCTACGGCGTTCGCTGCAGCGGTTGGGAGGTCACTTGCTCCAACAGAACCGAGCGTGAACAGCGAGGAGCCTCCCATGAGGAGCGATTGATGGATCGAGAGGTTCCCGAGGCTCCACACGATCATCACGAACCCGACATACGTCACCATGAGCCAGACAATCGGTAACAACAGCAACGCGAATGGTCCGTAGAGCGACATGATCGCATCTCGTGCCAGATACTCGCGGCGACGAAGCGCCACGCCGCGAAAGCCAAGAGCCATTGCCGTAAACACCCAACGCGTGAGCGCAACCGGCGTCCCCCGAGGAACGACGAACGTGATGGCCGCAGAGACAGCAGCCCAGACCACCAAGGCTGCCCCGAGAAGTCCGAGAACCACGTGAATGGCTACGTGCACCGGGGCCTTCCTCTCCTCATCTCCTCAACTTAGGACCATCGACCGATTGCGAGGCACGTTCAGCGGCGACAACGAGCTGTCTCGGGGAAAGGATTCCTTCCGAAGACGACTCCACTCCGTCGTTGACGAGGTTTCGACTCAGACTCCTGGTCGGCGTTCATCTGCAGTAACGATCCATGAGACGTGCAGCCTGCCGAGAGAATCAGGCGCATCTGGACGGTTCTCCTCCAAAAAAGGTTCAACTAGTTCATCGAACTTCGCAACGAGTGCTGATGCTTCTTCCGGAGTGACCAACAGGCTGGAGCGGAGGTACCGCAAGACACGGTCAAGCGGAAGAGCCTCCCCCTCCCGACCTGCTCGTTGTTGAGCTGCGGAGAGCCGCTCGCGGTCGCGCTCCATGGCGGTTGCAATGAGGACATCAGTTGCATTCGATGACGCTCGGGCATTGCCGGGACCACTTGGACTCACGTGAAGCGAAGCACCAGCTCGACGCCAAGGTCGCTCCCGGCCATCGACTGCATCCTCATCCCTTCGCACGATGCCGAACCGCTCCAGCGAACGGAGGTGATAGCTCATCGCACTAGGGGAAATACCCTCGAGATCGGCGAGTTGCGTAGCAGTCAGCGCTTCGCCGTTACCGAAAAGCGCCTCAATCGCCCTCAGGCGAGCTGGATGCGCGAGCGCCCGAATTGCCTTGGGGTCGTTGATAACGACCGCCTTTGGTTCGCTTCCTCGTGGCACTCCTCAATCGTAACACTTGACATTTGTATTTATGAAGCATATCTTTCGAAACATGACTTTCACATCTTCACCCAAGCTCCCAAGTTCCATCCGCTGGATTGCCTCTGCTCGAGCGATCTCGCTCCTCGGCGACGAGATCGCACTGCTCGCGCTGTTGTTCAGAGCAAAAGCAGAACTGGGGCACTGGGGCGTCGCTGCGATGTTGATCGCCGGCACGGCCCCTCTGGTCCTCTTTGGCCCATTTGCCGGTCTGCTCGTTGACCGAATTCGCGTCCGGCCACTGCTCATTGCAACCCTGGCGGCGCAGGCAGTCATCTGTGTTGCCTTGGCGTTCTCATCCGGCATTGCACTGCTCGCGCTCATTGCGCTGCTTGCGACGGCAACGGCGGTGGTTACTCCTGCACTCCAGGTGCTCATCCCAACGCTGGTCAGCGATGAGGAACTCCCTCGAGCCATGGGTCTGGCTCAGTCACTCTTTGCGATTGCCGGCGTGGCAGGTCCATTCCTAGGTGGGATCCTCTTTGCCACGTTTGGCTTCAATTGGGTGGCGTTACTTGACGCCGCCACCTTCGTCGTGATCGCCAGTGTGGTGATGGCACTTCGAGTCGATCGTGCCCCTCAGCCTGCATCTGATGGGAAGGACACAAGTGACAACTGGCGAAGCGGGTTGCGCTTCATTGGTCAGGAACCTCTGCTGCGCTCACTTGCCATCCTGCTGGTCATGGTGGTGTTGACCTTCGGCGTCGTCAACGTTGTTGAAATCTTTTACACAACCGTCGTTCTCCATGCCGGACCTCGTGCTTACGGCGTCCTTGGTTTGTGCATGGGCGCAGGCATGTTGGTGGCATCGAGCTTGACGGGGAAACTCACCTCGAAATTCGTGCATGCCGAGCGAGTGTTCCTCTTTGCCTGCGCAAGCCTCATTGCCCTGCTCTTTGCCTTCTCCCAAGTTCGGTCAGTTTGGCAAGCAGGGATCGTCTTGTTCGTCGTCGGTCTTGCAAATGCAGTGCTCAATATCCAAGCCAACTTGTTGTTAGTCCGTTCGACCAAAGAACTCGCTCAGTTCCGTGGACGAATCTTCTCTGCAGTGTCGTCGTTGATGAGTGCGAGTCAAATCATTTCGATTGCGATCGGTGGGGCATTGCTTGCTGTCTGGGGACCACGGACCATCATCATGAGTGGTTCGATCGCAGCGGCAATTGCTCTGGCAATGACATTCCGCCCTGTTCTCGAGGCAGGAGCCAGTGAACTCCTTGCCGTCGAGACTTCTCCCGCTTGAACCCAGAACGTCAGCGACAGGGGATTGCCAACGTCATCTCCGGAATGATCCTTCGGATTGAAGCATCATGAAGGCTCAAATTCGTGAACTCTCGTTGAGGCCACGCTGCTCTCTTCTGGATCTTCCGAAGTTCGAGGCATGTCAAACGTTCTGATTGAGACCGAGTTGCCTGGAAGTTCACCGAGAACCTCGCAAACTGCTTGCTTTGTCATGTCGATAATCCCGAACAGATCAGTAATCGATGTCCCAATTCGGTACCAATTTGGTCGC
>CAIQUD010000095.1 GCA_903874965.1 uncultured Actinomycetes bacterium
AGTGGTAGGGTGGCATCCCTAAGGGCCGTTGGCGCAGTCTGGTAGCGCACTTGCATGACACGCAAGGGGTCACAGGTTCAAGTCCTGTACGGCCCACCACACAAAACCGCAGGTCAGAGCGGTTTTTCTGGTGGTGACACCCACCGCAGTGCACCTCAAAGTACCGTTTGTCAGCAATTCCGTCAGCAATTATTCACGGAGGCTGAAATGGCGGGTAGGCGAGGGAACAACGAGGGGTCGGTGTATCAACGGTCCCAAGACGGGCGATGGCTTGGCGTCGCAACCATTGGCTACGACGCGAACGGGAAGCCGATTCGCAAGTCGGTGAGCGGGACGAGTCGCCAAGCCGTGGTCCAGAAATTGAAGAAGCTTCAACGTCAGGTGGACGAAGGTCTTCCCGCACCGGACACTGCGATCACCGTTGAACAACTCCTCATCCGCTGGTACGAGGACGTTCTTCGCCATCAAGTGTCGATCACAGCGTCAGACAACTACCGCAGCGTGGCCAAGAACCACATCGTGCCCACGCTCGGACGCCGGAAATTGGCAGATCTCACGCCGGCGGAAGTTGACCGCCTCCTCTCGAAGAAACTCGACAGCGGACTCTCCACCTCCAGCGTTCGTCGTATCAGGTCCGTCCTTGCTCAGGCCATCGACCAGGGAGTCCGGTGGGGCATGGTCAACCGGAATGTCGCCACTCTCGCCCGTGCGCCCCGAATGGTTCGTCAAGAAGGTCGGACATTGACACCGGAGCAGGCACGATCATTTCTTGCGGTCCTTGATGGGCATCGCCACCAAGCGCTCTACGCACTCATGCTGTCCACAGGACTGCGACGAGGCGAGGTGCTCGGGCTGATGTGGAAGGACTTCGACCCGAAGTCAGGAGTCATGAAAGTACGGCGTCAGCTCAAGAGGGAAGGTGGGGCACTAATTGCTGCCGACACGAAGACCAAGAGCAGCCGCCGCTCGGTAAACATCCCGGAGCAGATGACGCCGTTGATTATGGAACAGAAGAAATTCCAAGAGGCCGACCGGCGGTACCTCGGAGCCGCTTGGGTCAGTTCGGGCTTCATCTTCACGACGAAACTCGGGACTCCAATTGAACCGCGCAACCTACTCCGCGAGTTCAAAGGTCTTTGCCACGAGGCTGGTCTCGGAGACTGGCACCTCCATGAACTACGTCACTCAGCCGCGAGCCTCATGCTCGCCAACGGCGTCAAGCTCCAGGTGGTGAGTGAGGTGCTCGGTCATTCCTCGATCCGTATGACTGCCGACGTGTACGGCCACATCTTGGACCCCGATCGGGAGGCTGCGGCTGCAGTCATGGATTCCGTGCTTTGGGGCGAGGAATGACACCGAGGTCTCAATCCCGACACCTTGGGACCCCAAACGGGAGGTCCACAGACGTCCAGGTGAGTCCATAAGTCCTGGTCAGGGGCTTGCGATTTCCGCAGACGTCCACGGAAGTCCACCAAGAATCACTCCATTGGCTACACAATTGGCTACATAGAGAGGATGTCGGAGGCGCAGAGGGTGTCTCATATGTCGGAACGGAGAAGTGGCTCCCCTGGAAATCGCAGTGAGCTCGAGCGCAGAGGCAAGAACTGAAACTCAGTTCGCCAGCCTGTACATCCCTCGGTCTACTCGGATCAGGTCTGGATAGCGAACTGCGTGGTTGGCTGGCGCATTGACGCACATCGCTGAAACGATGTGCGTGCGAATAGTTGACTCTTTCGCTGAAGTTCCCCGCGATTCGACTTCCAGGACGATGTCTTCGAGTTTGAAGACATCGCGTCCGTGCCGTTGCACGAGAGCATGCATCGCCGCAAGAACATCATCCCTACACGTCACGCGAGACCCCTGTTGATTCTCTGGCCATCTCATCGCTGGCTCGTTTTGTCACTGCATCGACTCGCGTCTGCATGTCAAGTGGGAGAGGCATCAGTTCGACCCTCACCTCAGGCACGACTCTCCCTTTGGTGCTGCGGTTGAAAATCGCGAAGAACTCGGGATTGGTGAGAACCAGGATCCGCTCGTCGGCGGGTACCAGCATCAGGAAGTAAATCTCCAGCAGTGCCGAGTTGATCTTTGCTGAGGGAATCCCTCCGCTTGAGGTAGCGCCACTGTGGGCCTTCACCGACGCCACGACGCATCGATCTTCTGACACTGCGTCGAACTCTCTTCGCCCTCCGGTTCGTAGCTCGAGAACCTGCGACGTGAAAGTTTGGCGGTAGGTGCCTTGAAGTTGGTCGCGAATCCAAGGTTCAACCGTGTAGCGGAGGTAGGAGGTGTCTGCCACATTCGAGAGTCTTGCCGAAAATCGGTCCCAATGGCCACGATTCTTGGTCCGGACTGACGGACGAGTTGTAGCCGTGCAGTGACACCTCCAGTGTCGAACACCCCTCTGGCAGACTGGCAGACGTGAGTGACTTCAACCCTGACCAGAAGGCCGAACTTCATCGAACGATCTGGAAAATTGCCAATGACCTCCGCGGAAGCGTTGATGGCTGGGACTTCAAGCAATACGTCCTCGGAATGCTCTTCTACCGCTATATCTCGGAGAATCTCACCGCCTACCTGAACGGCCAGGAACGTCGAGCTGGGTTCGCGGATTTTGATTACACGAAATTGAGTGATGTTGATGCCGAGCGCGGGCGTGTGGATACGGTTGCGGAAAAGGGGTTCTTCATCCTGCCCTCCGA
>CAIQUD010000096.1 GCA_903874965.1 uncultured Actinomycetes bacterium
AAAGATGCGGGCTTCCATCGTCGTTCTTGGACCACTGCTTGCTCGTTGTGGAACTGCCAAGATCTCGCTGCCAGGCGGCGATGATTTCGGGTCTCGCCCTATTGATTTTCATCTTGATTCCCTCTCGGCAATGGGTGCGTCGTTCGAAACGCTCCATGGAGTGATCGAAGGAACGGTACATGGGGGTCGACTTCGTGGAGCCACCATGGTTCTTCCCTTCCCGTCCCACACGACCACCGACAATTTGTTGATGGCCGCTGCCCTTGCTGAAGGGACAACGGTGATCGAAAACGCCGCACAAGAGCCAGAAGTTGCCGATCTTGCTCAATTTCTCCTTGCTATGGGTGCCTCCATTGAGGGCGTCGGCACCGGGCGTCTCGTTGTTCATGGCGTAGGGGAACTTCACGCGGTGCAACACGACGTCATTGCGGATCGAGTTGTCGCCGCGACCTACATGATCGCCGTCGGCATCGCTGGAGGTGCCGTTGAACTGGTTGATGCTCGTCCGGAGCACATGGAAGTGTTGCTGCGCAAACTCGAGACCATGGGTGTCGAGATCACCCTGTTGGACCAGGGAGTTCGAGCGGCAAGCACTGGCCGACTTCTTGCCACCGACATCGCAACACTTCCGTATCCTGGCGTTGCTACCGACTACACCCCATTTCTTGTGTCCGCACTTGCCGCCGCAGATGGTGTTTCCTTCGTCACCGAGAATCTCTTCTCTGGCCGCTTCCGCTACGTTGATGAACTTCGGCGCATGGGGGCCGACATTCGAACCGATGGTCACCACCTTGTCATTCGCGGGGTGGAACAACTTTCTGGCGCAAGAGTGAAGTCTCATGACATTCGCGCTGGTGCGGCAGTGGTCTTGGCGGGTCTCGCCGCAGATGGACCGACGACCGTTGATGATGCAGGCCATCTCGAACGCGGCTACCACGATCTTGCAGGAACCCTCAACTCCCTTGGCGCCTCGGTGGTGCGCAGCTCATGACGCAACTCTCTACTGACCCTGTGATCCTTCTCGCCCAGGCGAAGGAAGGGAGCCGCGTTGCGCTTGCTCGATTGCTCACGATGGTTGAGCGGGGAGGTTCTGGCTCAGAGGCCGTGGCGGCGATGACCTACCAGTTGCCAATCCCCTATACCGTCGGGCTGACTGGAGCACCTGGAGCAGGGAAGTCGACACTGACTGACCGGCTGATCACCACCGCTCGCGAAGGTTGGCCGGCGGCGGGCCAACAGCCTCGCGAAGCCATTGAGCAATTGGCCGTGTTGGCGATTGATCCATCCTCACCGTTCACAGGTGGGGCGATTCTCGGCGATCGAGTCCGCATGCAAACGCATGCAACTGATCCAACGATTTTCATTCGTTCCATGGCCACGAGGGGTCACCTCGGGGGACTTTCTTTGGCCGTTCCTGATGCCATTCGAACCCTCGGTGCCGCAGACCTTCCACTGGTGTTGGTCGAGACCGTTGGGGTTGGGCAGATGGAAGTCGATGTCGCTCGGGCAACGGACACGACCGTTGTTGTCATGAATCCCGGTTGGGGTGACTCCATGCAAGCGAACAAGGCCGGTTTGCTTGAAATTGCCGACGTCTTTGTCATCAACAAGGCAGACCGAGCTGGTGTCAAAGAGGCACGACGTGACCTTGAGCAGATGCTCGATCTTTCCCACCTTGGCGACTGGCGCCCGCCAATTGTTGAAACCGTGGCCGCCAAGGGTGAAGGAACAGAAGCGTTTTGGCAGACCGTTGCGGACCATCGGGCATATCTCATCGAAGGTGACTTGTTGGCGAAACGTCGCTCACTTCGACTTGACGATCTCCTCGCTCAAGTGGT
>CAIQUD010000097.1 GCA_903874965.1 uncultured Actinomycetes bacterium
AGTCATCGTCCTGAGCGACAATCGGCACTTGAAGTGCCATTGCCGTCGCAGCAATCCACGAGTCATTGACCGGCATTCGTTGTCCTGAGTCACGCAGCATTACTCGGAGGCGCGCCCACTGGGCCGCGACATCGTCATCAATGGAAATGGGATCGAGTGTCATAGCCGCTGTCAGCGTCGCTAAACGCGTGTCACGGGTCGTGACGTCGTGAGCAGCCAGCACTCCCGCACGCAGCTCACCAATGGTGATGATCGAAACCGCCAGTTCATCTGGCAACAGTGACGCTTGGATCGGTCGGCCAGACTCGCGCGCGATGAATACCGAGGTGTCGGCAAGCCCTCGCGTCACAGTGGTAGGTCGTCGGTCATGTCCGGCGACAAGACCTGCAATTCCGCTCGCAGCCCTGGGTCGGCCTGGCGATGAGCCAAACGCCGCGCGAAGTCGGCTCCATTCATCCAGCGAGGGCGCTGGTTCAAAGGGCGCAATGCTGCGACGGGCTGACCGTCCACTGTAATGACGACGTCTTCGCCGCCAGCAACCCTTTTCAGGAGTGAACGAGTGTTATTTCGAAGTTCACGTGAGGCAATTTCTGACATGCACAACTGTAGCACATATGCGACAGCAGTTTGACGTAACTCCAGAGTTCGAACGTTGTCCCATTACTTCCTCAGTCGTGCTTGAGACATCGAATATGACGCGAATGAAGCCGTTCGGGCAATCAGAAACCACCGAAACTACTGAGTTTCTCGCCCCAGGAGGGGTTCGAACATCGTCCCATCATCTCCACCACCTGCATGAGCGGGCAAAGTTCCGTCAGCGTTCGAGCCGATAGCCGACGCACGGCTCGGCGATGAGGCGGCGGGGCGAGCAAAGAGCGTCCTCAACTCAAGTAGTCGCTCTCTGAGCCGTACTCCGGAACCCAGACAGTCTGCAGGAGTTCCCCCTGTGTGACGAGGCTCTCAGGATGGCGAGGGAGGACCGCGAGGACCGACCACTCCTTCGGTTTGAGGCGGACGCCCACCCCTGCCCTCTCAATCCGATGCTCCGCCAGGTTGATCGCAAGATCAACGGCAAGGACGATGTCGATATCGTCGGGGGGCTGGCGTCGGAGCACGGCAATCACGCGAGCGAGGAGCTGTTCCATGCTGAATGGCTTCGTGAGGTAGTCGTCGGCTGCAGGACGAGACCGTGCGGCGAGGTCATCGCTCCGCCAGAGGAGACGAGCGCTGCAGACCAGGTGCGATGGTGCGCCTCGGGTAGTGGTGAAGGCACCCAACCGTAGGATGGCGGACATGACCGAAACCCAAACGGCAGAGCGTCGGCACTACCGGGGACCCTTCGGTTTCCTCGGCAACATGAGCGATCGTTCTGCAGTTGCGACCATCTTCGTCGTGGCGATGTTCATGGACATCATGGATGGCACCATCGTCAACACTGCACTTCCAGCAATCGGGAAGGAATTCGGCTCCACGAGTCCGTCGAAGCTGGCGTGGGTGGTCCTCGGCTACCTCCTCTCGCTGGCGATCTGGATTCCTGCATCGGGATGGCTCGGGGACAAGTTCGGGACGAAGCGGATCTTCCTCTTCGCCCTCTTCACCTTCACCGCAGCGTCGGTGCTCTGTGGCCAAGCGCACTCGCTCGCAGAACTCTCGCTGTTCCGATTCCTCCAGGGTATTGGCGGGGGCATGATGACACCAGTTGGCACCGCCATGTTGTTCCGCGAGTTCCCGCCAGCCGAGCGCGCCAAGGCATCAGCGATCTTGGTGGTGCCAACGCTCATGGCTCCCGCCCTTGGCCCCGTCCTCGGTGGCTACTTGACCGATGGACTCGGCTGGCGTTGGATCTTTTACGTCAACGTGCCCTTTGGCATCGTGGCCTTCGCGTTCGGGGTCTGGCGCTTGAAGGAGTACGCGCACCACGCCACATCGAAGTTCGATCCCGCCGGATTCGTCCTCTCTGGTGCAGCCCTCGGGTCGATCCTCTACGCGCTCAATCAGGCGGAGCTCATTGGTTGGACGAGTCCGCGAGTCCTCGGGTTCTTGATCACCGGTGTCATCCTCGGAATCGTGCTGGTAATCGTTGAGGAGCGACTCCATGATCCACTGCTCGCGCTCCGGCTCTTCAAGGAATCGGTCTTCCGAGCCACCAATATCACCTCGATCTTCGCGACGGCGAGCTTCTTCGGACTGGTGCTCCTCATGCCGCTCATGCTGCAGACTGTGCGTGGGCTCTCAGCAGCGCAGTCTGGTCTCACGACCTTCCCCCAGGCCCTCGGCGTGATCCTGATGAGCCAGATCGTCCGACATCTCTATCCGAAGGTCGGCCCTCGACGACTCCTCATGGGTGGTCTCACCATTGCTGGACTCGTCATGTTGACGTTGCTGTGGACGTCGGCGAGCACGAACCTCTGGGACTACCGCATCGTGCTCTTCGCTCGAGGCATGTGCTGGGCGTTCGTCTTCATTCCTCTTCAAGCAGCAGCGTTCGCAACGATCCCCTTCGCCGACACGGGTCGAGCGTCGGCGCTCTTCTCGACGCAGCGGCAAGTTGCGAGTTCGCTCGGCATCGCGGTGCTGATCTCGATCTTGGCTGCGCAAGTGACCACCGCGAAGGCGACGGTCGGCCCGATCATCTCGAGTGCAGGTCCCAAGTCCCTCGCCGTGCAGAACCACTTCTACGACGCCTACAAGGCGCCGTTCTTCTGGTGCGCAGCATTCGCCTTCATGGCCGCGATCGCCGCGTGGTGGATTGACGACCACAAGGTGCTGGCCGTCTTGAAGCCCGCTGGAGGACCCTCAGCCGCTGACTGAGGTCTTCTCCTCCTCTTACCTCGCGCAGTACGGTGCCCGCTCTGGACACCCCTCCCGCTGACGTTTCGGTGATTACCCTCCCTGACGGAGCAAACCTGCCACTGATCGATGATGCCGAGCCGTCGACACCTGCAAACAGTGCGCTGGCCGCGCCATCTCATCGGTCACTCCACATCGAAGACAAGCCTAGGTCGCGGAGACTTATGCGTCCCCGAACGCCGGATGTGAGGCAGGCTGCAGAGCTTCGAGACCGTCGCTACGGTGGTGCGCGGAGGTAACGCAATGACGGACGCCGAGTTCGACGACTTCGTGGAGGGGTGCTCAGACGATCAAGTCAATGCACTCCGCGCGCTCCGATCGCTAATCAGGGAAAACGCACGGGAACTCGATGAAGGCGTCAACTCTGGCCGCTGGCTCAATGGCTATGTCTTCTTTTCCGTCGAGGGGCAGATGATCTTCGCTATCGGGCCTAAGGGGAAGGCTAAGACCACGCTTCACATGATGCCCTACTACGGCTCGCCAGTACTACAAGAGCAACATGGTGGAGCACTGGCCGCTTTTCTGACCGGGAAGAGTTGTATTGCCTTTCGCAAGTACTCCGAACTGCCAATCGAGGCGCTCACGGACATCATCAGCCGGGGCACACCGGTGATGGTCGAAATGATCCAGCACCAAGCGCGCTCCACACGGGCACGACCACCTTCGCGTCCCAAGTCGAAGGACTAACCCATGCGGACGAGCCAACACATCGAGGCGCGCCACATTCGCAAACCCAACCCTCCAAACTGCCACCTAACGCCCGATATGCCGCACAACTTGAAGGGAGCTCGACCATAGTCCCATCGCTTCCTGGGCTACATCTTTAATTGGTCACTCGCCGTTCGAATTCCGCTTGACTACGTACCGTGAGTCAGCTCTACCCCAGTGAATTGGCCCAAAAGTGATTCGAAGTTAGTCCCATTACCTCTACTTCGTTATTGCAGTGACAACTTCTGCAACGTTGCTGATTCCTTTTGACACCGCGTCTCTCTCGAAACCGGCGGATGCTCTTCGAACCTAAATTCTTTCTTCGCCTTGGACTCCATCTAGCGCTCCATTCCTTCCGGAGCGAGCGAATTTCACAACAGCGACACCTCGATGAACGTTACGCATCTGGAGTCCTACGACGGCTCAATGCCAGTTAGCTGCGCTACGTGACCTTCCCCTTCCTGCTGACAGATGTGGCGATGATCTCGTCATGTGACTTCTCCGAATCGCCGACCTGCAGTGAATCGTTCTTGCAGCTCACTCACCAACACCTCATCTACGAAGTTTTTGACTTGCAAATCAAAAGTTACTGAATTAGATTGCAAATCACAAGTTAAGAGATGGTTGCTCAAAGGAGAAATTGACATGGCTGAACGCGTGCTGCTCACCGGTATCAGTGGCTACATCGGTCAGCACTGTGGTGCAGAGCTGCTCAACCAAGGCTTCGAAGTCGTTGGAACTGTCCGCTCACTCGAAAAGGCCAAGGCAACGCAATCTGCAATTGCTGCCGTCGCCCCTGTCGAGAAGTTGACCTTCGTCGAGGCTGATCTTCTGTCCGACGAAGGCTGGGATGAGGCCATGGAGGGATGTACCTATGTGCTGCATGTGGCATCTCCGTTTCTCCTTGCTGAACCGAAAAACGAAAACGAACTGATCACGCCTGCCGTCGAAGGAACCCGTCGCGTGATCGAGGCCGCTCAGAAAGCTGGCGTGAGGCGTCTAGTGCTCACGTCATCGACGGTAGCCATGATCACTGGAAAGCCCAGCGGTCGCTATGGGACCGATGCATGGTCAGACCCAAACACCAATATCGGCGCCTACGCCAAGAGCAAGACCCTCGCAGAACAAGCCGCCTGGGAAGCGACGGCTGGCAGTGCGATGGAGCTCACGGTCGTCAACCCGGGGGCTGTCTTCGGTCCATCGCTCGGTGCCCACATCGATGGTCAGAGTGTGGCGCTGATGACGGACATGATCGGCGGCAAGATGCCGATGATCCCTGACGTGGCCATGGGGATGGTTGATGTCCGCGACGTTGCCAAACTTCATGTTGCGGCCATGACGACTGCTGCTGCCGCTGGACAGCGCTTCATCGCGGCGAGCTCCGAGCCGGTGAGCATGACTTACTTCGCAGAAGTCCTTCGAGGTGCTGGCTACTCGAAAGCACCCTCTCGCAAGGCGCCGAATATCGCTATCAAACTCATGAGCCTCTTCGATCGACAAGCCAAAGGTATGCTTCCGAGCCTCGGAAAGAAGGCCGCGTTCGACAATCAGTCCACGTTCGAGATACTGGACTGGCAGCCGACGCCGATGGAAACATCGATCAAAGAGATGGCTGCGTCGATCTCAGGGTAGGAGGTGGCATGGGCACGGAGTCTGAGGCGTACACATTCGACTGGCGCTCGGTGTGCTCGATCACGTCTGGCCTTGACGTCCTCGGCGACAAATGGTCGCTCTTGATCGTGCGCGATCTCATCGCTCACGGCACCCGGACTTACTCCGAGTTTCGCGAGTCCCCAGAGCATGTCTCGACCAACATTCTTGCTGACAGGCTTCGACTCCTTACGTCGCTCGGAATCATCGAGCGAACAAATCCCGATGGCGTTGCACGCAATAACGCCTTTCGACTCACACCAAGTGGTGCGGCTCTGAGACCAGTCCTCGAGGAGATTGGAAAGTGGTCGCAGACGTATCTCAAGCAATTCCACTCCAACATGGTCGACAGCGTCTGACGCAGGTTGTTGAATCGGAAGAATCTGGTTTCCTGCGCTCATTCCCTTATCGAGCAAGCAAGGTGTTGTTGGTTCTGAAGTCCGGTCTTCTTGGCAACCTGCCCTCTGAGGTATCAGGGACATCCGCAAGGTGCGCTCATTAAGTTGCAAATTGCAAGTTATTGTATTAGATTGCGATTTGCAAGTTACGAACAACGAATGAGGAGCCACCGACAATGACTAATGCAGCGAAGCCCGCCTATGGAATGGTGCAGATCAACATCAAGAACTCCGAGCAGTTCATGGAGCGCTATGCACAGCATGTGTTTCCCATCTTGGATGCCTGGGGAATTGAGATGATCGCTGGTTCGCCCACTCCTTCCACAAAAGAGGGCTCATTCAACGGAAATTGGGCAGCCGTGCTTCGCTTCCCAAGCATGGCAGTCGCCGAAGCTTGGTATGACTCGGCAGACTACGAGCCTTACAAGAACCTGCGCATCAACGAATTGACCGACTCCGGAAGCCTGGTCTTCGTCGAAGGTCGCTGAACAGCCGGGTACAGCGGATTGGTGCTCTGAGGCAATGGGTGCTCGAAGCAAACCCCGAGGGCCCGTTGCTCCAGTCCGATCTCGACGGCAACACGTCTAGAGGGTTGGTTCGGTCGGCAACCTGAGGAGCCAGCCCAAAGTTGCAAAGCGTCACCCACCTGCTACGACCCCATGTCGCATTGTCGAGATGCCCATACGTTGTTGCATCGCCATCACGTTGTCGCGAGAAGCTCGACGATTCTCCCTCGATCGAAATTGTGCAGGATCTGCCTGCGCCTCGTCCTGATTGCTAACTGACGAGGTGACGAACCTCATCAGCTTCATCGAGGGTGAGTTCCCACGCTCCAGCGGCGGCATTGGCATGGATCTGTTCTGGACTCGTGGCACCAGCGATCACCGAGGCCACCTCAGGCGTGGCAAGAAGCCAGGCGAAGGCGAGCTCAAGCAGCGTGTGCCCACGTTCCTGAGCCCAACTCTCAAGACGCTCAAGTACGTCGAAGTTCGCATCAGTGAGGACCCGATCTGCCATGGCCCACTTTTGGATGCGCGTCCCTTCAAGCACTGCAGCACCGCGCCGATACTTGCCGGTCAGCAGGCCACTGGCGAGGGGAAAATAAGGGAGATAGGCAAGACCAAGCTCGGCACAGACCGGCAGTGCTTCGGTTTCGTCGGCGCGCTCAAGCAAGCTGTACTGATTTTGGACACTGACAAATCGAGCACCCTCCCCTGCTGCGGCTTCAGCTTCGCGAAGCTGCGCGGCCGAGAAGTTTGAACAGCCAATCTCGATGATCTTTCCCTCGACGACGAGTTCATTCAACACGCCCAACGTCTCGGCGATTGGCACCGTTTGATCGGGTTGGTGCAATTGGTAGAGGTCAATGCGATCCGTACCGAGCTGAAGAAGACTTCGCTCAAGTGCACGGCGAACATAGGAGCCCGAGGCACCGCCGGTGATTTCGTCATTGACTCGACTACCGAACTTGGTAGCTAAGACAATGTCATCGCGTCGTCTCCCAAGGGCACTCCGGCACCGTTCCTCGCTGGTGAGGTAGGAGTCGGCAGTGTCAAAGAAATTGATGCCAGCCTCGAGTGCGGCATCCACCACGGGAAGAACGGCATCTTCCGCCATGGTGAATCCAAAGTTATTGGTACCAAGTCCGATGACGGAGACAGACAACGAACCGATTTGTCGATGGCGCATGGCAAATTCCTTCCCAAGGGGTCGTAGCGAACGATACCGGCAAGACGCATCGGCGGGAAGTGAGAACAAACTCAGGAGACTGGCAACGTCACCGCTCTCGCGAAGACTTGTTGACCGAATCAAGCATTTCGGTTCACCTTGATTTCGTGCGGGCGAAAACCGTCGGAATCCTCCTTGGAGAATCCAGCTCAATGGTTGAGTCGTAAGTCACAATCAATGGGCCACCCAACGCTGAGGTTCTGTCATGGTCAACATTGGGTCGCATCACCTCGCCTTCATCAGCCAAATCCTTTGGCAGACATCTACCATTGGCAACTGTCTTTAAAGAAAGGCTGACCCTCATGAGCGCGATACAACAAGCTGACCTCCAGCGGATGCGGGACCAACTCTTCTTTGAAGGTCCGGAAATGGTCCGGCGACTCACCCGATTTTGGTTGCTGTTGCCACTATCAGCCGTAATTGCTGCTGCAGGAGTCGTCAGCGATTCAACCGCGACTGTGATCGGCGCAATGATCGTTGCGCCTCTCATGACGCCGATTCTCGGCGTTGTTCTTGGTGTTGTTCTCGGTGATGGTTCGAATCTTCGACGATGTCTGCTGCTGCTCTTGACTGGTGCGATCGTGGTCGTTGGGCTGGCGTGGGTACTTGGACTCTTCATCCCCTATCCGGTCGTGGCGGCGACCAGCAGTCAGGTCGCCTCTCGAATCTCGCCACGATTGGTCGACCTCGTCGCAGCTCTGGCGACTGGGGCAGTGGGTTCGGTGGCGTTGGCTCGGTCCGACATCTCCGACACGCTTCCTGGCGTCGCAATCGCCATTTCGTTGGTGCCACCACTCGCCGTGGTGGGTCTTGCACTCGAGTCAGGTGCCTTTCACCAAGCTCTCGGCGCGTTGCTTCTGTTCATTACCAACGTCCTCGCCATCTTGGCGAGTGGCATCGTCGTGATGGGCATCTATCGGATCCGTCAAACCGCAACCGGAACCGCTTCCCGCCACCTGCTTGCAAGCGTCGTCGTCTGCATCCTCCTCCTCGCCGTCATGGTTCCCCTTTGGACCAACTCTCAGCGCTTCGATCAAGTGAACATTCGGCTCACCGGAGTAGAAGCTGTCGCAAGTCAGTGGGCAAGCGCTTCGGGTTGGTCACTCCTCGGCGTCAGCAATGTCGACAACAAGGTCCTCATCGATGTCACTGGGGAGAACACAGCTCCTAGCTTGAGTGAACTTCGCAAGAAACTCGATGCCGCCGGCCTGAGCAACGAGGACGTTCGTGTCCAATTCTTGACTGGCCAATTCCTCCCAGTGCCGAAGTGAGGCAACTGGCGATGATCGAAGGGACTGCCATCAGCACCCAACGACGGCTTATGGAAAAGAATCAGAAATGGCTTCCAACAACGGCTTGACTGCCTCGCATTTCTCCCCGGCCACGTGTTGGATCACTTGTCACAGCTTCCCGATGGGTGAACAATCTGGTCATGACGCTTGCGCCGCCCAGACCTAACGCCTTTGATCCAAGCATTCTCAGTTCTTCTGCGTCGGATTTGGCACTCGCAGGTGGCCTTACTTTCTACGTCGGCGAGCAAACGCTGACCTACCAATCGAACGGTCAAACAATCGATTGCTTTGAGGGTGCCGACAGAGGAGACACCGCAGTCCGTTTGTCCCTCGAGGCTTGGCAAGACCTCACCAGCCAAATGCGGACCTTTGTGGGACTGATGCTCACTGACGATCTCCTGGTTGAACGTGGAAGTTTTGATCGGCTCTTCGACTGGGAACCGGTGCTCAGATATCTCCACGCAGGAATCGTTCCCTACGACCCTTCTCGAGCAGCCTTCAATGGACGCGATCCACTGGCGTCATTCACCTTGGCAACACCTGATGAGGAGCTCGCCGCCCAACTCAACACCATGGGTTACCTCCATGTGAAGAAGGTATTTAGCCAGGAGGAAATGGATGCAGCCAATGAAGAAGTTGACCGCCTCGTCGAACTTGCACGCCCAGGCGATGACCAATCCTGGTGGGTGACGAAGGAAGATGGGACCTCGGCACTTTGCCGACTGGTCTACGCGAGTTTGCGATCTTCGCTCTTTGCATCAATGGAAGTAGACCCAAGAATCCGGCGCCTCGGCACGCTGCTCGATCCGTCACTGAAGACTGCTCCCGACCGAATGGAAGGCGCGGCGATTCTCATCAAGGTGCCCGGCAAAACTGACGGCTTATCCAACATTCCTTGGCACACCGACTGTGGCACAGGGGGCCATGCATTCTTCTGCCCGGCCGTTGCGATCGGAATCCAGTTCACAGGATCAACTGCCGAGACAGGAAACCTCAAAGTTGTTCCAGGGAGTCACGGCCAAACACTGCACTTCCAATGGCAATCCAAATTTGAGAACGTTCCCGTTGTGGCAATTGACACTGAGCCGGGCGATGTCACGGTGCACATTCAAGACCTCACTCACTCCTCGCCCAAGCCCACAGGGGAAGGGCTTCGTCGCACGATGTACGTGACGCACTATCCCCCAAGCCTTTGGGACCACGTTGGTGCTGGTGCCGCGCTCAACGACCTTGTTCGAAATCGAAACGACAAGGTCGCCGAGATCAAGCGACCTTAGGAATGGTTCTCACGTCGGCCAAGAGTTGACGTGTGAATGAACCTCAGCCCTCGTGCATCGCGGCAATGGTCGGCAGGAGTGCGGCGGCGACCTCAGCTGGACGTTCTTCATGTGAAAAGAGCCCTGCACCTTTGATAACCGTGAGATGAGCGCTCGGAAACGTGCCAACCATCTCCTCGACCCACTCCACTGGGAAGAACTTGTCGTGCTCACCCCAGACGAGCCCGACTGGGACATCAATCTCCCGGTGCAGCGCTTCCAATCCCCGAACCAGTTCGAAATCAAAGCTGCGGAGCAAACGGATTGCACCATCTCGGTAGTCACGTGATGCATGCAGCGGTTGGAGAAAGAACTCGTCGAACTCTCCATCCAAGAGATTTCGGTCATGAAACGCGTCCCCAAGCACGAACCCATTGCGACGCAACTTTGGTTGGCCAGCAAGCCAACCGAGGGCAGCACCAAAGCCCGGGGTATGGCGAGCCGCAATGAATGACCGGAATCGCCAATTGAGCCCAGTTGACTGCTCGGTGTCAATCAACCCAAGTGCGCGCAACCTTGGGTCACCGGCAATAGCCCGCCGGGCAATCAGTCCACCACTGTCGTGTCCAACGACCGCGACACTCTCAAGACCTAATGCATCGATCACTCGGCGGACACTGTCGATGTGATTGGCGATCGAAAGCGGGGCCCCCGAGGCAAAGCGACTCGAACCTGCTCCAGGAAGATCGATCAGGTGGCACCTCACGTGATCTGCGAGGAACGGCAGCAGTTTGCGAAAGGTGGCACTGCTCACTGGCCATCCGTGAACAAACAGCACGTCAGGGCCTTCGCCGACGCTTCGGTACGCCACCTCACCAACGCCAGTCGGAATGAAGCGCTCCGGTGCGGCACGAAAGAGTTCACTGGCTTCGGTCGCGGTGAGACTCATGACGCCACGCCTTCGTGAATGGCTGCGGCGGTCGCAAGATCAAAGTAGTCACGCCACACCGTGATCTTTCCTTCATGAACCTCGAAGACACTGTTGACGGGGAGTTCACGCCAACCGTCAGCAAGCCGGTGGCGATCGAGACGCTCGAGGAAGACGACCGAGCCCGCAGCGGCCTTTCGAATGATCTGGAAATCATTCTCAAGGATTGGGGCAAAGAAGGGATCGAGGATCTCGAGAACTCCTGGGTGGCCGTGCACCGTCAGGATCGGAATGTTCGTGTATTCCACATCGGTCGAAAGACTTTCCAGCGCCTTGTCGAAATCCATCACCTCGAACGAGTGCAGAAATGACTCCACGATCTCGAGTGGCTGTTGTGCGCTGCTGGTCATGCGAGCTCTCCTTCATGTGGTTGTAGTGATCACTACGAAACCTTAATCGTAGTGATCACTACAATCAAGAAGCCATGGGCTTCCGACACACAAAAGCGGAGATCCTTGAAGGCTCTCTCGGTGTGGCCTTTGACGATGGACTCTCTCAACTCACCTATGGGCGCGTGGCCAAGCGACTCGGCATCAGTGACCGAGTAGTCGTCTACTACTTCGCTTCCAAAGAGGAACTGGTTGGCGAAGTCTTGATGGCGGTTGGCGTCCAATTGCAACGCGCGCTCGAACCAGTTTTTGGATCACCAGCCAAGGATCATTTCGAACTCTTGGTGAGAGCGTGGCCAATCCTCGCTCGAGCAGAAGCTGACCCGATCTTTGCGCTGTTTTTAGAGGCCAATGGATTGGCAGCCTCTGGACGAGAGCCGTATCGAACGCTCGTTCCATTGCTCGTTGAAGCCTGGATTGCTTGGGCGGCCGAGTACCTTGAAGGCTCGCTGGACCATCGCCGAACCGAAGCCGAGACCTCCATTGCAATGCTCGACGGGCTACTGCTCCTCCGTCAGATGGCTGGCCCAGATGCGGCAACCCGAGCAGCCAAGCGAATGGGGATTGCGAAATAGCGCTGTAGTAAGAGAACTTCATCCTCGTGTGGTGAGGTGGACCAGGTGTTCAATGAGAACCGAAGTGAGAAGCCACACCGGTAGCACTCGTCCAACTTCGTTTCGTCAACGACGCCCGATGAACCCGAATGTCGCTCTCTATGCTTGTGGGCGTGCAAAGAATCTTTCTGATGCCGTTTGCCGAGGTCTATCCCGCCTACGTCAACAAAGTAGAGAGGAAGCAGCGGTCGGTCGATGAGCTCAATCAGGTCATCCTTTGGCTCACCGGCTTCACCGAAAACGAGTTTCAGCAACAGCTCAAGAGTCAGTGCACCATCGAGGAATTCTTTGGCGCAGCACGAATCAATCCGAACGCTTCACTCATCACTGGATCAGTGTGTGGTGTGAAGATTCAGGAAATTGACGATCCCTTGATGCTCAAGATCCGGTATCTCGACAAATTGGTCGATGAACTTGCCAAAGGGCGACCAATGGAGAAGATCTTGCGATCTGGTGCCTAGACGCCTCGCTCAGGACTCGGACGCGTTCACAACGCTGAGTAGGTGTTTTCGAACTCATCCTGAAGAACTGTTGCGAGACGATCAGAGGTGTCAATGATGAGTTCTTCCTCGAGCACGCGGGTGCGATAGGTCCAACCTTCGGGAAGATCGAGTCGGTCTCCGAGTTGCGCCAGACCATCTTCGGTGAGCGTTGGGTCCACCCCTACGCAGTAGGCCTGCATGACGTAGTTGATGCCCTCTGGATTGACCAACTCGTAGACGGGCTTGCCCGCATCGAAGAAGAAGATGGCTCCACGATTGACGTGGCGCTCTGTAAAGGGAACCTGCACTGGATTCATTCCAAGATCCAACTCCGCAATGCGACGCATCATGATGCCTCCGAACTCTCGCATCACGGGTTCGACCGTTTGGACCTTTGCTCCAAGTCCGTCGAGCAACCAATACCTCGGTCCATTCAATTTGACGAGGAGAGCATCCAACTCAACTTTGATGGCCTCCGCGTCCAATTGTTCCCAAAGTTCCTGTGGGCAGTCATTGATCATCTGGGTCCCATAGACATCAGCTTTGAGACCGCCCTCTGTGAGGAAGGCAGCGAGGACTTCGCCATAGCGATTCCCCCGTTGATTCGTGATGGTCCGTTCTGGCTGTTGGTCGCTCATGCGTTGATCTTTCCATCAATGGACTCAACAGCACAGTGATCTGGAGATGACTCACCGCCGTTTCTCAATGATTTCAATCGTGAACACGGCCACATGGAAGCCGGTCCTGGTCACTGACTCCCAAAGGTTTGATCACCAAAGGTTCTCTTCGATCATCCTGTTCAGAAGTTCGCCCCGACAACGTCAGGCGCCAAGAACTTCATTGAATCTTGGTGCTCCCTGCTCAAGATCGAGTCGAATGCCATTCGCGGTGAAGCTGATGGCGTGATACCAACCAATCATCATGGTGAGATCAAGAATCTCTTGAGGTGAAAACTCCGTCGCGAGTTGCTCCCAGAGCGCATCGGGGATCTGAGAAAGATCATGGAGCGAGTCGACGACTTGAATGAGGAGACGCTCACGCTCAGATTCCCAGCAAAGGTCCGATGAATCCCCGAACGTCAATGACCGAACTTGCTCAGGCGTCAGCCCGACGCGATCAGCAAAGAACGCGACGTGGACTCCCCATTCGTATTCACAGCCACATCGCGCGCATGTCCTATCGATCACGATCTCGCGGTCTCTCATCGACAGCGAGAGGCGCTTACTGAGTTCGTACCCGCCCCAAGGCCCCATTGCGTTCGCCATTGGAAGGTTATGCACCAATGTCCTGAAGAGCAGGAGTGGCTCGATGCCTGGCGGCATCATGGCTTGGAGCCTTGCGGCGACGTCCTCTGAATAGGGCGGTTCGACGGGATCGATGCGGGACACGAGTCCTCCTATGTTTTGGTTTTCGAAACATTGTAGCGATACTTGTTTCGAAAAGCAAAACATCAAGTAGAGTCGCGAAGGTGACGCAGCAACGAAAGTCGAAACCATCAAATGCCGTTCGCGGTTCAACGACGGGCCGGCCGATCATGGCGGCTATGGACCTTCTCGGACGGCGATGGGCGCTGAGGATCCTGTGGGAACTTCGCGACGGACCCCTCGGCGCGCGGGCACTACGCGAACGTTGCGATGAGATGTCGTCGAGTGTCCTCTATGACCGACTGAGAGAGCTGAACAATGCCGGCTTGGTGATCCAGACCACCAACGAGACGTATGCATTGACTGCCACGGGGACTTCACTCGGAAAGGCGCTCAGACCCCTCGATGAGTGGGCAGTCGCGTGGATCGAAAGTGGTCATCGATCAAGTGGCTGAGAACCGACGATGCCCTTCAATCCTCGATCGAGGGACCCGAGCGTCTCAATGGTTACTCATTGACGTCGACTACGACTTCGCCTGGTCGAGATAGCCGCGATAGAGATCAGCTGGCCACTTTCTGTCAGGTTGCACGCCATCGGCATCAACCAGTTGGGTCTTCACCGTCGCGTGGTCGTAGCAATTGAGTTCGTAGAGATTTCCCCATGGATCAGAGAACTCAAATGCCCAGCACAGGTCGAAGTCGACGAGATCAGATACCAAGAGTGGTTCGCCGCTTGAACGATTGATGCCACAAGGAAGCGAGCGAGCAAACGTCATGAACGTTTCAGGATCAACAGTGAAGGCCACACCAGTTTGTTGCGTGATCATTGGATGTCCGTCAGTCGCTTCGAACAATGCAAGCATCGTCCGGCCACCGTCTGCGGAAATCTGAAGTGGGCCGCCCTCAAAGCCAGATGCCCAGAACTCATAGGTTTCGACGGGTTCGAATCCCAGGTGTTCTCCATACCATCTGGCGGCTTCTTCCCGATTCGGCACGCGGATGTGCATGTGATCCAACGATCCCATTTTGAATGACCGCTTCTCTGGCATTGCCTGATCCTAGAAACTTCCAGCCGCACTCGCTTGAGCAACGCTTTCCTTTGGTGGCGTGACCTCAGAGGAGTACTTCAAGAGATCATCAAGGTGCCGCGACATTCCCACGGAGCGTCCAAATAACGAGCGCGTTTGCGTGTCCATGTCCCATTGCGTGTTCAGCTTTGAGGTAGCCAACAATCTCCATGTGCTTCTCGAAACCACAGTCGGCAATTACCTGCTGCCATTCGGCGATGGAGCGTCCGTACTTCTTTTCAATGGAAGGGAAGTACGACGGTGGACCCTCTTTCGGCCAAGGTGCAGATTGTTCCGACACGACGTCCCTCATTTCCCGAATTTTCGAACAGCACGTTACCGTCAGGCCTCCAAAATTCGCGTCGTTGAACCATCGACATCGCCTAGCAGTGCGCTGACCCTGTGCTGAAGTTCAGGGACGAGTTCCTCTTCGAACCAACGATTCCTCTTCAGCCAAATATTGTTCCGAGGACTCGGATGCGGGAGCGGAATGACCTCGGGTCCGAAGCTGTGCCATGCCTTCACCGTTTCGGTAACACCTCGGGGCGCAGCAGGCAGATGGAACTGCTGCGCGTAGGCACCAATGACGAGGGTGAGGCGGACCTGGGTGAGATGACGCAAAATCTTGTCGCGCCAAGCCGGCGCGCACTCTGGGCGAGGCGGTAGGTCGCCCGAGGCGCCGGTGCCGGGATAACAAAAACCCATTGGCAAGATCGCAACAAGAGCCGGGTCGTAGAACAAACGCGAAGTGATGCCCATCCACTCTCTTAGTCGGTCTCCACTGGCATCGTCGAAGGGCACGCCAGACTCGTGGACCTTGCGCCCAGGGGCCTGGCCCACAATCAGAATCTTCGACCGAGGGTCGAGTTGGACAATGGGTCGTGAACCAAGTTCCAAATCGTGGGCACAGATTGTGCAACCCCGAACTTCTTTCAGCAGCAACGTGAAAGCGTCGATAGGTCTCACATCCTCTTTCTCACGTGGGCGGAATTGAATGCTCGTTTCGAGGAGCTGGGCGAAACTTAGATGCTCAGCGTGACAACGTCACCCCATAAGCAACACTGCCCGATGAACAACAGAGAGAGCGGCGACCTTTGCTGGGGTTGGAATGGACCAACCAGGGAGCATCCGCTCGTGTCTTATCCAATTCCGGAACCTTCCGCCTTGGCAGTTGCCATGGCGTTGAATCCACCGTCGACGTGAAGCACTTCACCCGAGATGGCTCGAGCGTGGTCGGAAAGCAAGAAGCACACGGTCTCGGCAACCGGCGACGCGTCGTTCGCATCCCACTCAAGCGGTGCAGTTCGCTCCCAAGCAGAAGTAAGAACATCGAAGCGAGGGATTCCACTTGCGGCCCTCGTGAGCAACGGCCCGGCTGCAACAAGGTTGCTTCGTAGCCCAATGGGGCCTCCGTCTCTCGCCACGTAGCGAGACGCCTCTCGAAGCGCCGCCTTACAGGTGCCCATCCAGTTGTAGACGGGCCACGCCCTTCCACCTGCGTCGAAATCGAGACCAACCAAGCTCGCGCCCTTTTGTGGCATCAGCTGACGCATGCTGCGAGCAAGAACCGCATAGGTCCAGACGCTCGTCCGAAACGCCAGTTCCACATCACCATGAGGAACCGACATGAAGTCACCTTCGAGTGCTGCTTTCGGAGCGAAGGCAACCGCATGAAGTGCTCCATCAACGTGCCAACCCTCTTCAGCGCGCGTTGTTGTCCAATGCGCAACGGCTTCCGGATCGGTTAGATCCAGCGCGTCAACCTCAACGGAGCCGTCGATTGCAGCAATGACCTCTCGAGCTGCTTCGGCGTCACGAGGAAACGCAGTCGCCCGAACTGTCGCACCAAGTTCCAAGGCGGCTCGAACCGTCGCCGTCGCGATGGAGTCTTCGGTCGCAACTCCGGTAATCAAAATCGACTTGCCCTTCAGCATTGCTTTCCCTTTCGTCGTCCGGCGACTGTGCTGTCGAGTTGCAGCACCCAATTCCTTTGGTGATTGCTCACCGTTGGTTCCAACCATGTCCAGGGAGCCAGTCGAACCAGGGTTCCGCCGGTCCCTGGCGGCCAACCAACCGAACCCAACTCCCCTCAACGAGTTGCTCGACGGACGGCACAGATCGCACGACGGAAGCAGTGCGCTCAAGTGGTGCTTCGACGATGACGAGAAGCCGAACTGGCAAGTGGACGATCCGGTCCCCGGTAGCAACGGATTGCCATGGCAAGCCGAGGCGAAGATCTGGGTCATCACCGCTGATGACGGCGAAGTCGCCAACTGGGTTGAGCAGTGTCTTGTCGCCCGATCCGAGCACCTCGGGGGCCACCGTCGAGAAGTAATAGGCCGCATTGATCCACTGACCAACCACCATCGGGGCCGCGAGAATCGAACCCAAAATCGAGCCATTGGGATCGGCAGCAGGATCGTACGAGTGAAGGAAACTCCGTCCACCAAGGTCAATCGAACGGGTTGAGGACCTAGGTCCGACAATGAACGTGGCGTGATCAGCCAACCCCCACTCTGGTCGCACTTCAGCCCAGTCCCGGGCTCGACGCTCGAGCGTCTTCCGAGCTTTTTCGACCTTGCCCTTCGATTCACTGGCTCGCCAAACCGCCACTGCGTCCGTGGCGGCCTGAACCGCGCTCGTGAGCTCCAGAGAAGCGGGGCCATGGAGAACGACTAACTCTCGAGTCGTGTCATGCTCCCCCGACGTGAATCGAGTCGTTGATGGAATCGAAATGCCACGCATCTCGAGAGACTTCCTGATGTTCTCGTCATTGAGGAACCCCGCCAACACCGCAGCATTTGGGCCACCAGCATGCCCGGCACACGCCCCGCACTCGAGTGTGGCGAAGTGTGGGTTATTGGCAGTGCTTGAACGATGACCCAAGAAAACAATCTCTTCAGCGAACCCCTGCGTCAGCCCCATGCCGCGCAGCGCTCCCTCGGCAATATCTGTCGCTTGGTCATTCTCGACGTCGAGCTTCCACGGTCCTGCGGAGCGTTCAGGGAGCGTGCGTGCGCTTGGAAGCACGCTCCGGGCCAACAACCACGGTGACCCCAACAGTCCCGAAGTCTCTGCGAGAGCAAACATTGCATTTGGCTCGTGGGTCAACTGTGCGAAGACACCGCCTGCCGCAGTGCGACCGTCAGCAACTGGCGCCGCTTGTTGACCACCGGTAATGGTCGCGCCCGGAGGTGCGATGACCGGCAGTGACTCGTAGCTTTCCTTCTCTCCAACTGGCTCGACCTTTGCAAAGATCCCGAAGAAGCCTGCAAAGCCGAAGGTCTCGAAGGTCGGATCGACTTCGAGCGCTCGACGAAGAGGTTCAGAGCGGACGTCGATGCACATAACCGCCTGAAAGCGCGGCGTCGGAGCACTTGCGCTACTGGCCGAAGCCAACTTGTCGAGCATTTCGCCGTGAACTGCGCGTTCAAGTACCTCAAGCCGCTTGTACCCAGGCTCAACCTGATCGCTCTCAGTAGGCAGTTCAGGAGCCAGCACTTCGGTGCTCCCGAAAGCCTCGAGCCAAGCCAAATCAATGCTCAGCGAGACGGCAAGGAAGTCACTCCTCGTAATGCCCGAACGGTGCGGTTCCCGCGCCCAGCAGTCGTTCCACTTCGCCCAGGATGCCCAACCTGGCAAACGTGCGAAGTGGCGAGCCAATTCTTCCGTTTGCTCTGCCACGCTCCAACTGCCGCAAAGGGCAAGAAGGCCACTGAGATCCTGACCCTCAAGCAGTTGTGCCGCTCGCTCTCGCACACGGTTTGGTCCAACCGTCCATCCAGCCTTTGATCGGAGCAGCGCCGTTGCCGTCGCGAGTATCGATGGGGTGTGCCCCGAGTCACCTAGTGCGGACTCCAACAAGATCTGGCCAACCATGGATCGAGCACTCTCTGCGCCTTGGTGGTCAACAACCTGGCTCCGCTCAACCAAGGTTGGTGGACGAACCGAAGTTTCGGTAATTGCCAGATCAGCGCCTGCAATATCGAGACCTCTGCGCGCTGCTTCCTTGAGATGGGTTGGCGAAGGCCACAGGTCGATCCCGAGACGATCACCAAGGCCCGAAACTGCCCGACTGAAGCCTTCATCAAGTCGATCAAGAAGAGGATTTACCGCCACCGCCCGATCAAGGGGCCACAGGAGACCGACCTCACTCGAAGCCTGAGTGATCATCTCGTCAAGAACACTGAGTTGGAGGTTGTTCATGCCGCCACCTCATGCATCAGTGCAGGGGCAGGAGTGACGAGTTTTCCAACGGTGGCCGTGGCCTTCATGCTGCTGCGATGGCGCAATTCCGAAATCATGGTGACGAGCGCCACAACTGCTCCGAGCGACCACCAAGGCGCTTGCCAAATGGCTGAAGGAAGCGACGCTCCAAGGAGTGTCTGCGCACCCTTCAGCATCGCGCCATAGGTTGCGAGACCCACGGCGACGACCGCCCATGAGACGAGAGGGCCTCGCAGTGGTGTTGCGGTGCGTTGCCACCAGACAACTCCCGCCGCAGGGCCAACGACACTCATTGCAGCCAGCGCATCTTGACCAACCGCAACGCCAAGTGCGACCGCAACCACCAAGAGTGCTGCGACGCCAGCAACTCGATGGAACTGCGACATTTGACTCCCTGAGTCGGCACGTCGACGCACGCGTGCTCGGGTTTCCGTGGCGCCTCCCGAGGACATGAATCTGCCTGCCTTATAGAGACCGTGTCCGACAAGGTGGGTGATCGCAAGCAATGGCCATCCAAGTGCGACCGCCAGCAGCATGAAGGCCATTTGCGAAACCGTGGAGGCAGCGAGCTGGCCTTTGAGGTCCACCCGTGCGTGAATCTTTGGAGCGAGAACCAAGAGCACAACGACGCAGACGAGGGCGAGCAGTGCACCGAACACCCAACTCGAACCCGAGGTTCCCTCGGCACGAAGAAGGAGGAGTGCACCAGCGTTGACCACTCCCGCGTGGAGGAGCGCCGACGTAGAAGTCGGAACCGAAATCGTTGATGTCACCCATGACCGACCAAGGCTTAGCCCGGCTCGTCCGCATGCTGCGATGGCTGCAACACCGAGGAGTACTCCTGCTGCAACGCCCTGTGCCTTGCTCGTCAAAGGAGCCGTGAGGGAAATTCCACCAGGAAGCCACGAGGAGAGCAGCACGCCGAGGATGATGAAACTGTCAGCGATTCCAAACACCACAGCAGCCTGACGAGCTGCTGACGCCTTGGCCCAGGTTGTTCCTGCCGACAGAAGCACCACCGTGCAGAGCGAGGTCACCGCCCAAGAGATCATCAAGGCAGCCAGATTCCGAGCGAGGTCCGTGGCGACCACTCCACCAACCACTGCAAGCGATGAAGCGAGGATCGGCCCACCTCGCTCTTCTCCTTCGAACTGTCGAAGGGCGAATCGAGCAGCACAGAAGCAAATGATGAGGGCCATCAGTGCAAGGACGACACCGAGACGGTCGGCACCCCACCACGCTGAGGACTGGTGACTCTGGCTCAAGAGTAAGAACACACCCGAAACCGGGATTGCTGCGAGCGCTACCGCTCGGCCAGTGCCACGGAACACGCGAGCGATGCCTGCGCCAGCGAAGAGTGCGGAGATGCAAATGAACGTGGAAGTTGTCATGCCTCCATATTAGACGAATTACAATTCGTGTGTCAAGATGCAGGAAATGTTTTTAACGTTTTTTATCTCGTGTCTTGTCATTCGCCAGACTCTTCGATGGCTCATCGAGCATCGCCAAGAGGTCTCCCACCGCATGATTGGCCTCAATGGGGTGGCGGAACGGGACGTTCACAACAACGCTGTAGTGATTGCGGCGGCCGTCGCGTCGTCGCGTGACGTAGCCCGCTTCGACCAGATCCGAGACAATCGCCTGGGTTGCACGCTCCGTAATGCCGACGGCAGCAGCGATGTCACGTGTCCGAGTCGTCGGGTCACGGTCAATGCAAACGAGCACGTGCGCGTGATTGCTCAAGAAGGTCCAGTCACCTCTTCGGCGGCTTGCCGTCACTTGTTCCTCAGGCATGTGCAATCACCTCTTCACTATACGAAGCATTCTTCTGGTGTTCACGAATGACGCCAACCGCCCTCCTCGTGACCAAGCATCAAAAACATGAAGTCATCGCCCCCGCCTTCGCTCAAATCGGCTGGGAGGTTCAAACTGCAGTTGCGGACACTGATGCGCTCGGAACGTTCGCTGGAGATGTGCCGAGACGCTTCACGCCCCTCGAGACGGCACGCCGCAAAGCGCTACTCGGCAGCACGCTTGGTCCGGCTCAGTGGCTATTGGCGTCAGAAGGGAGCATCAGCACGTCGCCCATTGGGGTTGCTCGCGACATCGAGCTCGTCGTTGCGGTCGACCCGACTCTTCGCACCACCATTGTTGGAAGTGCGTCGCTGCTTGGAATACATTCCGTCAGGTTCGAGGTTGATCGAACAACAACTGACGATGAAATCGTTGAGCACTGCAGAGAAGCAGACCTCCCTCGCCACCACCTCTTGGTCGTGCCGAGCGATCGATCGATCGCTCCTCTCGGGGGATTAGCAAGCGTCGAGAGCGTGCTCGAAATCTGTCATCGCCTGAAAAGACGCAAGAGTTCTCTGGTCATCCAGACCGACTTCCGTGCCCATCTCTGTCCCTCACGGCAAGCGGTGATTGCCTCTGCCGCGGAGGACCTCGTTGCTCGTCTGGCACGAATATGCCCGAACTGCGACCGTCCCGGATTTGGAGAGGAAACGCCGATTCTCGGCCTTCCTTGTCGCTCCTGTGGGCAGCCAACCAAGGAACCAAAGGCTCATCGCGACTCTTGTCCGTGGTGCGAATTCGAAGTGCTGCAGTGGTTTGACCAAGAAAATGCCGATTCGATTCATTGTGAGGAGTGCAACCCGTGATTGATCCCAAAAGCCCATGCATTGTTGGCATCTCAAGAGCAACGTGGCGAAACGCGCCAGTGCCCGAGCCACTTTCAATGTGGACCTCCATGGCTCGAGACGCCGTCTCAGACTCTGGGGTTGCATCACTTTTGGGTTCTGTAGATGCGATCCACCTCGTGCATTGCATGAGTTGGACGTATGACCGTGCCCCTCAACGTCTCGCTGAAGTACTGGGCTGCTCGCCAACCTTCACCGAGACCTCAGCCCTCGCCGGAACAGCTGGACAGAGAATGGTGAACTCGGCCGCCGAGAGGATGTTGCGAGGCGAGTCAGAGGTCGCCCTGATCGTCGGCGGAGAAGCACTTTCCACCCGCCGTCTCCTTCAGGCATCCGGTCAAGTTCCACCATGGAGCTATCCGGATCCGAACGCATCACCAGCACCTGTTGATCTCGACGAGTGGTTCAGTCCAACAGAGTGGGCACACGACGTGATCCAACCTTCTCGCACCTTTGCCGTCCTCGACACTGCAAGGCGCGCCCATCTCGGTGTAACGCTCAAGGACCACGCGAACCTGGAGGGCGAACTCATGTCGAGGCTCAATGCCGTCGCAGCCGGCAATGAGCACGCTTGGTTCCCAACTCGACGAGGGCCAAGTGAACTGACGACGGTCACTAATGCCAACCGGATGATCTCCTCGCCCTATACGAAGTACATGGTGGCCATGATGGATGTCGATATGGCGGCAGCGCTTCTCGTCACCACCCATCAAAAGGCCGACGAGCTCGGCATTCCAACCGACCAGAGGGTCTACTTGAGAGGTTGGAGTTTTGGTCGTGACGCTACGCACTTGGCAGCTCGTGCTCATCTCCACCGCTCACCTGCCATGGAGATCGCTTCTAAAGACGCACTTTCTCAAGCTGGCATCGGCATTGATGACGTGGAACATCTCGATCTCTACAGTTGTTTTGCCTCATCGGTGCTCTTCGCGACCGACGCGCTCGGTATTGACCCGCTCGGAGATCGGGAGTTGACCGTCATCGGTGGACTTCCGTATCACGGTGGTCCGGCAAGCAACTACACAACCCATGCGATCGCCGAGACGGTGCTCCGCCTTCGCGGCAAGAAGTCGACCTTTGGACTCGTCTCCGGTGTGGGCATGCACATGACCAAGCATGTTTGGGCGGTCTATGGCAGTGACCCTGGTTCACTGACACCGCCCGACTACGCAGAGCTTCAGCGGAAAATTGATCGTCACCAAGACCTCGAAGTGCTCGAGGAGCTACCAGGACCCGTCACAGCTCGGGTGGTCGGATCAACCGTTTCGCATGACAGGTCTGGTGCTCGAGCGTCAGCACTGATCATCGCCGACGTCAGCCCATCGACCCGTGCGTACGCAAGAACTTCCGACATCGAGACAATGCGTTGGCTTGAAGACGAAGAGTCAGTCGGCACGAACGTGATGCTTCGACCGAACCATGACGGAACCAACCTCGTGGAGTTGGTTTCCTAACCTGACGGTTGTCCTCCGTTGGATGACACGCCAAGCGCGATCATTCGCGTTGGGTCACTCCATGGACCAGTTCCCCGACGTCGTTTGCTTGATGGTCAATAATGAACACTTTCGATCATGAAGAACTGACCAAGATCTGGTTTGAACGATGGAGCGAAGGGAGTGGGCGCGATGGCGGATTCCATGAGGGGGAAGGTTGTCGTTGTCACCGGAGCAGCAAGTGGTCTAGGTCTCAGCACGGCTCGAGGACTTGCTGCTCGAGGAGCCCGACTCGCACTCATTGATGTAAACGCCGATGCCGTTGCTGCGGCCGCTGCGTCAATCGGAGGTGAAGCCATTGGTATCGCCGCAGACATCTCCCAATCCGACTCCATTGGCCGAGCGATCGACGAAGTCGTCGATCACTTCAAGGCGATCGACGTCGTGATGGCTTGTGCAGGAGTGGTTGGTTCAGGGATGGCGCTCGATGTCGATCCCAAGGTGTGGGAACGCACCATCGAGATCAACGTTCTTGGCACATGGCGAACCGTTCGAGCATCCCTCCCACACCTCGTTGCTTCGAAGGGCTACCTGCTCATCATATCTTCCGGCTTCGCCGCAGCTCCTGGTCCCTATACCTCGGCATATGCCGCGAGTAAGGCAGCCGTTGAGTCATTGGGCCGGTCACTTCGAATCGAACTTGCTCACCACGGTGTGGGGGTTGGGGTCGCGTACTACTCGTTCCTCGCCACGCCAATGGTCGATGGCATTGAGTCCGACCCCGCTGGCCAACGAGCACGGGCTGCGATGCCAGCGCCAATCCGCAAGACCTACCCGCTCGAGAAGGCTGTCGCCGCAACAATTGCTGGAATCGAGCACCGTTCAAATCGTGTGATCTATCCAGGCTTCTTGCGGTGGCAACTGCTGCTGCGAGGGGCACTCGGCCCACGAAGTGAAGGCGCCTGGCGAAAGGCAATGCCAGAGGTTGAGCAATTGCAACGCCGTCAACGTTCCATGTGACGTGAACGGGCCAGGAGAAGACTGAACAATGCACACGGGAATCGGGATCGTCGAAGCCTCACTCCGATTCGAGGTGCCAGCCGCTCGGGTCTTTCACCTACTTGCCCATCCCCAACACCACACAGAATTTGACGGTTCTGGGATGCTTCGAGGGTCGCCTGACAGTTGCCCAATCTTTGCCGTCGGAGAAACCTTCACCATGGAGATGCATCGGATGGGCCGCGACTATTTCATGCTGAACCACATTGTTGAATTTGAGCAAGATCGACGAATTGCGTGGGAGCCAGCACCTGGCGATCTCGATACCGCTGGCGGTGACCCGAGAAAAGTCGGCGTACCGGCGGGCTACCGCTGGGGTTTCTACCTCGAGCCCGATGGACGTGCAGCAACCCTCGTGACCGAATTCTTTGACTGCGGTCCAGAAGGGAACCTCTGGATTCTCGAACGCGAAGGCGGGACATGGATCAATGGGTCCACACCAATTCATACGTCCATGACAGAAACCTTGAAACTTCTCGCAAAGGCCTGCGTCAACGAACACACGGGCTGAATGAAGAACGAGGACTCACTTCGTTGAGCGCTTTATTCCACTCGCAGCAGAGGATCCTTGAAATCCGGCAATTCTGATTCCTACAGTTGGAACGTGCTTCTTCAGGTACCCCAGTCAATGTCGCTCGAGAGCCCTCTGGATCCGTAATCGCTCTCGCCCCATGCATGAATTGACGAAGGCTCTGGTACGTTGACATGGCTGACGAACTTCGTCCCGACCTTTCAAGGAGTCAACATGTCAATCACGATTGACCCCGCCACCATTGGACCAGTCGATGTGGCCATTATTGGATTCGCTGGAGACGCCTTCAATGGAGAAATTGCTCCGGCGATCAGAGAACTCGTGGAATCCGGAGTCGTTCGAATCATCGACTTGGCATTTGTTCACAAGGATGCGAGCGGCAACGCACTTGCTATTGAACTCGAAGACCACGATGTTGCCGAGGCGTTTGCCGGACTCGGCGACGGACAACATGACTTGCTCAACGATGAGGACCTCGAGCTGATTGCCGAAGGTCTTGAGCCTGAAACAGCAGCACTCATCGTTGTCTGGGAGAACACGTGGGCAGCAAAGTTTTCAGCCGCCGTCCGGGACTCCAACGGTTTCTTGCTCAGTCATACTCGGATCCCGCACGAAGCGGTCGTCCTTGCAATTGAAGCGCTACAAGGCGAATAGGAGAGAGATATGCCTCGTCGAATGGGACGCCCAGGACTCATGGGCACAATGGCCCGCACGGCCGTCATTGCCGGGACCGCAACGGCGGTATCGGGCAGCATGCGCAACAGGCAGCAGCAAGCTGCCGCGCAACAGCAAGCACCAGCGCCCGCGGCTCCAGCACCTGCCCCTGTAGAGGCAGCAGTTGAGGACGACCCAATGGCCAAGATTCGCCAGCTTGGTGAACTCAAGGCACAAGGGCTGATTTCCGAAGAGGAATTCACTGCGGCAAAGGCCAAAATCCTCGACACCATCTAATCACGACCTTCGTCGTAGAGCATGAGCTTGTTGAGTCTGCGGCGGACGGTTGTCAGGCGTTTGCCTGAAGGAAAACGTCGGTCAGTTGTTGTTGCTTACTTTCGCCAGAACAAGTGGTGCGTTACGCCGCTTGGACTTGGAATGACTTCGAGATTGAATCGATCGCGAAGCTCATCGGGGGAACTCCAGAGTCGTTCACCGCGCCCGATCGTCATCGGCGAAACCGCGATGTGCATTGCATCGACGAGGTCTGCGTCGAGAAATTCACGGACTGTCGCAACGCCTCCACCAAGACGGACATCTTGACCGTTTGCTGCCTCTTTCGCATGCTCAAGCACTTCAATAGGTGAGGCATTCACAAAGTGAAACGTCGTATCGGACAAGGTAAACGACGGGCGTTCGTGATGGGTGAGCACAAAGACTGGCGTTCCAAAGGGTGGTCGATCGCCCCACCAGCCTTTCCACTCTTCATTTTCCCAGGGGCCGCGAAACGGACCGAACTTGTTCCGTCCCATGATCTCCGCACCAATGCCGCGTGGCATGTCTCGTGTGAAGAAGTCGTCGAGCCCTTGGCTGCCGCCGGGTTCGGCGCGGTAGCCGAAACTCGCGGTTGCAAATGCCCAAGACATCAGTTCGGAGGGATTCACGTGTCCAAATGGATGCTCAAAACTTTGGCCCTCGCCCGAGCCAAATCCATCTGATGAAACGGTGAAGCATTGCACTTTGAGTGCTTGAGTCACGACACTTCCTCACTTCCTCTATTCGCTTCCCGAAGATGGGAACTCCAAAATTCTTCGCGTTCAATGGGCAACTGCATGGGGCGGTCTCTCTCTGTGCTGGAACTGGGTCTCGTTGGTGAGCCGTGTTGCACGGCAGTGACGGAGAACGTGTCTTCGAAGTCCGGTCAACCGAATAAGGGGCCGTGTGAAGAAACCTCGAATCTCGTGAACTCGGTCGGACCATCAACGACGCGCAGAATCACTTCCGAAAAAGCTTGAAAGTGCGGTGCGGCAAAGTGGGCATCGAGCGCGGCTTGCGACTCCCATTGCTCGATGATCCTCACGACAAGTGGATCGTCGATATCAACCGCAAATCGGTAATCAAGGCAACCAGGTTCCTGTCGACTTGTTGCGGCCATCAGCGATCCTGCCTGACGCGCTTCCTCAAAGGCTGCTGCACTGACTTTTGCACTGCCTGCAATCACGATCATGTGTTCCTCTCTGTTTGCCTTAACGCCTCATTCTCTTCCCAGCGGACAAATTGGGCCAGCTGCGCGCAAGATTCGGAAGTGCTCTCACGTCACACGGTAGCGAACCTCGTTGCCCGCCAGTGGGTGACGCGTTTCCCGACTGCGGTTGTCTTTCCATGTGCCTTCGAGAGCAAAGCATGTTCGACGGATACCAAGGTCAACGTGTGATGATTGAAAAGATGAGACTCCGAATCGGCGCCTTCATATGGGTTCTGTCGTGGGTGCCCTATGGACTCATTCTCGGCCTCTCCGGATTTTGGTTTACGGCTGCGTGGGCATTTGAAATCACGCTAGGACTCATCGGTATCGCCATCGCCGGTTCAGAATTCTCAAAGGTCGTCAAACGTGAAGGATGGCGAGGAGCCCCGAGTGTTCTTTGGCGAACGTTACGGTATGGAGAATCCGAGAGGATGCCTACCTAATTGGCTTGGCTGCGTACCTGTTGCTCAGACGGAAACTCAATCCTGAGGTCAGTTCTAGGCTCTTTCTTGAGCGAGGTTTTCGCTAACTCTCTGATGAAGAAGGACCCGCATGCCACTTGAACACGATGCACCGCTACCAAGCACCGAGACGGCGCGACTTCGAGGCAAAGGTGCTCGCGAATTTCACCCTCGAACCTCACTGGCCGATCTTGTCGATCGCAGCCCGGAGTTCGATCCTGTTGCCATTCTCAGAGAACAAGACGAAGACCGCGTTCAAGAACTCATTCCACTTCGGTACGAACGAATGCTCGAAAGCCCGTTCACCTTTTTCCGTGGATCGGCGATTCTCCAAGCACATGACTTGGCAAGGAGTCCGTCAACAGGCATCGACGTCCAACTTTGCGGTGATGCGCACCTTTCAAATTTTGGGATTTTCTCCTCACCCGAGCGACGGCTGGTCTTTGATGTCAACGACTTTGACGAGACTGCTCCTGGACCATTTGAGTGGGACGTCAAACGGTTCGCTGCCTCTGTTGCAATCGCAGCGCAGCACCTCGGCCATACGCCGCAGCAACAAGAGCGCGCAGTCCTTGAAGGCGTGAAGTCGTATCGAACGTCAATGGGCCAGTTCGCTTCGGAGCCAACGTTGGCGATTTGGTACGCAGCTGCCGACGTTGATTCATTGGTGACACAACTTCGTGATTTCTTTCCAGCTAGCGCGTTAGAAAAAGTCAGCAATGTGGTGTCTCGTGCGAAGCGGAAGGATGCAACGAGGGCGTTCGAAAAACTGGTCGACATTGTCGACGGACGGCCACGAATCGCGTATGACCCTCCAATTCTCGTTCCCATTGATCGGCTGTTCACCGGCGAAGAAGAGCGCGTCTCGCTGAGTGACTTCTTGACGGCGGTAGTAGCTGGCTACGCAACCTCGCTCGGAAGTGACCGGCAAAGTCTCCTTTCGCAATTCACGCCCATTGATGGCGCGAGAAAGGTTGTCGGTGTTGGCTCCGTTGGAACTCGATGCTTCATCTTGCTCATGCTCGGCAAAGACACCAACGACCCGTTCTTTCTCCAGATCAAAGAAGCCGGCCCATCGGTGATTGATGAAGCAAGGGGGATTGTCTCGCCCTTCACACCGGGAGACCGGGTCGTGCGTGGCCAACGCCTCATGCAAGCCACACCAGACATGTTCCTTGGTCACTATCCATTCGTCGGCGTTGACGGAGTGACGCGTCACTTCTACATGCGCCAACTTCATGACAACAAGGCCTCCATCGTGATTGAAAATCTCGATGCCACCACCCTGCCGATCTACGCACGAGTCTGCGGGTGGACCTTGGCGCATGCACATGCACGTGGTGGAAAGTCCGTTGAACTGGCTTCATATATGGGCAAGTCGGACAAGTTCGACCATGCCATTGTTTCCTACGCCCTTAGCTATGAAAGCCGAAACCTCAGTGACTTCGCTGCTCTCACTCGAGCGGTGAAGGACGGACGCGTTGACTCGTCGGCGAACACATCGCTGTAGGACGTCACTTGATCTCCGCCACAAGGTCGAGGGCGACAGGTTGAGTCAATCCATCACGCGCCCAGGCACCAGCAGCATTGCTCGGCCTAGAGTTGCCCATGCTTCGTGAACTTGGCGTTCGCCTTGGCTATGGCGTTGGCACCGGACTCAACAACGTTGCAAGCGTCCGAGAAGAAGCAATTTGGGCCAATGACGTGGGGTTCGACAGTTTCTGGGTCTCGCAGGTCTTTGGTGTCGACCCAATTGTTGCGCTCGCCGCCATCGGAATGAGCTGCCCGCGAATTCTCGAATTCGGGACATCGGTGGTCCCGCTAACTGGCCGACATCCCCTTGCACTGGCCGCGCAAGCACGGACAGCCCAGAGTGCGCTCGATGGAAGATTCACGCTCGGTGTTGGAGCTTCACACCAAATCGTTTCAGAAGGCTTTTTCGGCGAACCGTATGGATCCGCGTTCTCGCGAACAAGCGAGTTCCTCGATGCGCTCCTTCCACTGCTGGACGGAACGGCAGCTGACGTCGACGGCGACCACGTCTTCGCGAAAGGCTGGCTAACGATCGAGTGTCAACCAGTACCACTGCTCTTGGCGGCTCTCGGCCCAAAGATGCTTGCCCTCGCTGGTGAACGAACGAGCGGTACGTCCCTCGGGTCCTGCGGCCCAAGAACGATTGCCAACCACATCGTGCCCGAGATCACGGCCGCAGCAGCACGTGTGGGACGCGAAACGCCTCGGGTCATGGCAATGGTTGGCGTTTGCATCACTGACGATGTCAACGGTCTTCGGGCGCACTCGCGGGAACAGAACGCAATGTATGACACGTTCGCCAGTTACCGCGCAGTCCTCGATCGCGAAGGCGTGGCCAGCGGAGCGGATCTCCTTGTTGCCGGCACACCCGATGACCTCATCAATGGGCTCGCTGCCTACGTCGATGCTGGCGCCACAGATCTTCGAATCATGATTGCCCACAGAACTTCTGAAGAGCGAGAGGCAACGCGTAGCTTCTTGTCTTCGGCGCTACGTCAATAACTCCACCTGACCTCGAGGGCCGCGCTCAAGGGAGAAAATCGTTTCAAAATGGGGGGCACGTGGCACCACCTCGATTCTTCGAACCTCGCTCTCCCTCTGCAACCGAAAGTGAAGTGCTCTCGAAGTTTGCTCCGTGGCGTGACTGCTCAACCAGGAAGAAGTCCCGTGGCCGATGTCGCCGTGAAGGTGCCGAGCAGCCGTCGTTCGTCAACCATGGCCTGGCGATAGTCATCCCAGTTTGAGTGTTCGCCATTGCCCCGCCGGTAGTACTCAACGAGGCGATCGACGACTTCATCAGCGGGGTTATTTGCCACTTCGCTGAGCGTTACCTGACCATCGAAGCCTGCCCACTTGAACACATCATCACTGGGGATGAAGAGCGCTGCTCGAGGATCTCGACGAAGGTTCTTCACTTTGGCTCGACTGTCCGACAACGAAATCGTGAACTGATCGCCATCGAGCAGATAGAAGATCACTGACTGTTGTGGTCGGCCGTCACGACGAAGAGTCGTCAACAACGCATTTCGCTGACCGGCGGCAAAATCAAGAGCACGAGAGAGTTCCATGACCGCACGTTAAAGGAACGTCCAACTTGGCGGGGTTCTGATCAAGCGCTCGCCGTCAATCATCTTCCCCCGATCGTCGGAAAAAGAGAATCAGTCCTTCAACGAAACTGCTCCATCTCCATCGAGCCACTCTTGGAACGAGGGACCAACAATGCGTGTTGTTGGAGAGGCCAGGAGGCTTCCGCCTCGCAAAGCTTTCCCTGCTTGGCCAGGTATTCGGACAGGAACGACCACGGTTCTTCTTCGACGAGAACGAACAATGGTTCGAGCGAGTGAGGTCAGCTCTTCGACATTTGGGCCAGCCAACTCCACAACACTTTCCTGGTCACCACCACTCGTCGCCTCATCAACGAGCGCTTGCGCGATTGCGCGTGCTGAGACCGGCTGGATTCGCATTGAAGGAACGAACGCGAAGGGACCGAGACTTCCCCGGCTGAGTAGTTGAGAGGGAAACTCGAAAAATTGTGCTGCGCGAACAATCGTCGCTGAAAGTGGTCCTGTCTTGGCGGCAATTTCGTGGGCAAGTTTTGCTTCGTAGTAACCAAACCCTGGCACCTTGTCCACTTCAAGGATGGAAAGCGTCACCAACCGTGAAGCACCTTGTGCACTCCCAGCTGACTGCAACCTCTGGGTGACCTCAGTGAAGAACGACGTCGCTTTCGCTCTGCTTGTTGTCGTCGTATTGGTGGTGTCGATGATGACATCGACGCCTTCAAGGGCGTCGAGGAGACCCACTCCAGTACGAGCGTCCACTCCCATCTTTCGACTGATCTGCACGACGTCATGTCCGCCGAGAGTCGCCAATTGCACCGCATGCGATCCAACTGCTCCGGTACTTCCAGCAACGGCGATCCGCATGGTGTGGACTTCCCTTCTTCAAGGATGTGAGTTGGCGTGAAACTCCCAGTTGTAGACATACTCGCCGGTGAGTGCTCCACGCGCTTCATTGAGTTGAAGAACTTGAAAATGGGGATTGTTCATTCCGACGGGGAGGTAATGGATTCCCGAAGGACCGGACGGGCCAAAGCCAAAGCGCTCGTAGTAGTTGGGGTCACCGAGAAGCACCACGATTGGGAAGCGTTGGGCTTCCAATTGCCGAAGCGCCTCAGCCACAAGCGCGCTGCCAACTCCCTGTCGTTGGCGGTCAGAACGTACTGCGAGCGGGGCAATTCCCGGTATCTCGACCTCATTGAGTCTCCCAATTGACGCGAGAAGGTGTCCGACAATTTCTCCGCCAGCAACGGCGACCAAATCGCAGCCAGGGACCGTCCCATTTCGGGAACAGATTGCCTCGACAATCTCAACTTCCTCGCGGCCGCCATCAGTTCCCGCCGAAAATGCATCCCTGACGACGGCAAGGACTTCCGAGGTATCGGTTTCCCTCGCGGGTCGGATAAGGACTTCGAGAGGCATTGACCAACAGTAAACCGTCACCTCATTGCCACAAGTTCTCCTGAAAGACTGAAAGAGAAGACTTCGTAGAAAATGAGGATGCGCATGAATACAGGAAGCCCGCAAGTCTCGATCACGCGGCTTGTCAACGCACCTCGGAAGGTTGTCTACCAAGCGTTTGCGAATCCTGACCACTTTTCGCTCTGGTGGGGGCCTTTTGAAAACGTCCTCCCTCGCGAGGACATCTCGTTTGACTTGCGCTCAGGTGGCTACATGCAGTGGAGGGAGTTCTTCCCCGCTGAACCTGAAGTTTGGACGATCGGTCGAATTGATCTCACCGATGTCGTTGAGGAAGAACTGCTTGATGGCGCAATGCAGATTGCTGGGAACCTGCCCGGTGGGTTCGAACCCTTCGAGACGAGAATGCGGATTGAATTTTACGATCAGGGTGATCGTGCAACACGACTCGAGATCTTCCAATGGCTTCCTGACGGCTATGCCGCTGCGACTGAAGGTGGTTGGGGAGAGTCACTCACCAAACTTGACGCAACACTCATTGGCTGATCGACGGCGTCAGTCACTCGCTCGATCCTTGAGCGCTGGAGAGAATCGTTAGACGGCCCCGGTACCTTCAAACGTCAAGAACTCGTCGCGAACAGGTGCAGTCGGCAGGCGATCCTTTTCGGACCAAAAGTCAATGTCGTAACACCATGGTTCTTCGGAACTCGAACGCGGAACTCGAGCTGCCGATCGGACGAGATACCCAGGTGAGAATTCTGAGGGATCGACGAACGGACTCAGCTCCAAAGAGGAGCGCTTCTCGTTCAGGCGAGGCACCACGCTGGTCGATCCCGAAGTCTTCAGTTCATCGAGCAACCTGAGCACGAAGTTGCTGACGAGCTCCACACGCATGGTCCAACTGAGTCGGAGAGCTCCAAACGTCCATGCCAAGTTTGGAATGTCGGAGAACATGATCCCGCGGTAGGTGACGGTGGAAGAAAAATCGACAGGGACACCGTCGAGATCAAAGGCTGCCTCTCCAAAAATACTGAGATCGAATCCGGTCGCCGTGATGATCACGTCGGCATCGATCTCGATTCCTCCGGCAGTTCGCACCCCGCTTGGTGTGACCGTTTCAATATGATCGGTCACCATCGTGACGTCGCCTCTGCTGATGGCGGCAAAGAGATCGCCATTCAGAATGCGGCAAATTCGCTGATCTGCAGGTTCATGGTGCGGCGTGAAATGAGAGGCAATGTCATAGCCCTCAGGAAGCTGCGCAGCGACCTGACCAATGAGGGCATCTCGAACTGGACCCGGGAAATGCTTCGCTGTCGCCGTGATGCTCTCCATATCTTTGACGGCTTTGCGTCGCAAGATCTCGTGGATCCATTCGGGTGGCGTTTCGAGACCACGCAATTGCGTGGCGAGATCATCTTCATTGGCACTTTGGAAGTAATACGTTGGCGACCGCTGCAACAGGGTCACGTGGGCACACTCGGAGGCAATAGCTGGAACAAGTGTGGCGGCGGTCGCGCCTGAACCAATGACGAGGACTCGCTTTCCTTCAATTTCTGGCTGTGCTGGCCAATGCTGCGGGTGAATCCATCGACCTTCAAAGGACTCCATTCCAGGCCAGTTGGGTCGGTGGGGCTCATCGTGGCGGTAGTAGCCGTGACACATCCAGAGAAACGAAGCGGTCATGGTTTCTGTTGCAAGGACGTCGCCGGATTGAACGTCGAAGGTCAACGTCCAGCGTTGCTCCTCGGTTGACCAAGACGCCGAGACGAGTCGACGGTGAAACAGGAAGTGGGCGCCAAGGTCGTTTTCGTCAATGACCTCCGTCAAGTACTCGAGGATTTCTTGACCGCTTGCATAAGGGACACCAGTCCACGGCTTGAAGGAGTATCCCAACGTGAAAACTTCAGTATCGGACCGAACGCCTGGGAACGTGTGGGTTCTCCAGGTTCCACCAGGTCCGTCGAGGGCATCGACAACGACGAAGTCCCTTGGGGTCTCACTGTTCTTCAGTTCGTACGCCGCATGGATGCCAGCAATGCCGGCACCGATGACGACAACTTCATGATGCGCGGAAGACATTGATTGACCTCGTTTGGGAGAGTGGGTGCGTCCGCGAACTCGGGAGCCGTCGAAGTTTACGGCATCGTCATTCGGCGACAGATTCCTCGCAGCTCACGTGGAAGTTGCTCCGTTACTCACAATGATCCTGCTCCAGCATTGCGAGGAGAGATCTCTTCAGGTCGAGCGAACAGCAGTTGAAGCGCCCATTCTGACGAGTGCGCGGATTCTTGTAGTTCCGAAACTCAGAAGTACTCTTCGTCAATGGTCCAGACATTTCGCGAGCTCTCTGAAGATGAGCAAATCAAAGAACTCACCGCCCTCGCACGAGTGTTCTTGACCAAATACGACCTAACGCCCGCGTCCGTAGAGATGATCAACCACGGTTACAACTCAACCTTGGGCATCGTGACTGATGCAGGAACGAAGTACGCGCTTCGCATCAATGTCAACTCACCTCGATCTGACGCAAACCTTCGGGCAGAGATTGCGTGGATCCTTGCGCTGAATCACGAAGGCTCCATATCGCTTCCGCGGCCAATTCCGACGTCAGATGGCGACCTCATTGCCTATGCGTGGAGCGAGGTGCTCGACCGGACTACTCCCGCAATCTTGTTCTCCTGGCTCGAAGGCAGCGAGGTCGATGACCTCGAAAACTTCGGTGAGCCACTGTTGTCGACTGGGCGCTTGATGGCGAACCTTCATCGCCTTGGGCGAGATTTCAGAATGCCGGACGACGCAGCCCTTAAAACCTTCGATGATGTGCTGTGGGGATTCGACGATCACCTCCGCACGCTTGAGGGTCCCCTCGGCCAAGCAGACCGTGGCCTCTTCACGAACGCATTGTCGAGAATTTCTTCAACCGTGGATCGCCTCTACGGATCAACCCCATCGCAGATCATTCATGCAGACATTCACGGTGGAAACTTGATGTGGCACGACGACACCATCTCGGTCTTTGACTTTGATGACTGTGGAATTGGCTTGCCAATCCAAGACCTCGGTGTGTCGTTGTATTACTTCAGGGAACCAGAAAACCGAGCCAAGTTTCTTGAGGGTTACACCCAAGTGGCAGAACTCCCACCTCACGAAGATGGTGACCTGCAAACACTCTTCCTGCAGCGTCGCCTACAACTCCTCAACTATCTCCTCGAGTCCGAGACAGCCTCGCACCAAGAGATGATTGAACCGTTCCTTGACATCTCAAGGACAGAAGCGACCGCATTTCTCGAGAGCTAACTCCGGGACCTCTCGAAGAAAAACGCTCCAGCACGGAGTAGCCGCCTCCGCTCCGTTCAGAACAATGGCGGAACGTCACGATGTCGAGATCAAGTCTTGCTGAGCGGAACTTGGCGGTTGGCCAGATCTCGCTGCTGGCGATGACACCCTCACCCCACCGTCGGCACTCTTCTTCAATGAACGGAACTTTCCACTCGTCGAAATCGTCAAGATTCCAGGGAATTACTTCGACGCGTATGGAGCTATTTTTTCCCCGAAAGCTGCGTTGCAGCCATCAGCTTCCTCGAACGTCATCTGCAAGAGTAGGGACAACAAACCACACGGAGCCAGAGGGAGCGAGAACATTGAACGAGTTCAACCTGTTGACATCAAGCAACAGTGACCCAGTCAGGACTCGATCGCGCGGGCAAGGACGGTTCATCAATGCTTGAAATGCGAGAAGAGTGCGAGCGCTGCCACGCTTCATTGGCGCCAGAGACTACTGAGGCGTTCATCTGTAGCTTCGAGTGCACGTGGTGTCGGACATGTGCGGACACCTTGCAGCATGTCTGCCCAAATTGTGGCGGTGAACTCGTTGCACGACCTACTCGTCAAACGGGCTGACCAACCGAAGCTAAGGCCAGCCAGAAGTAGCTCCC
>CAIQUD010000098.1 GCA_903874965.1 uncultured Actinomycetes bacterium
ATCTCGGTGGTGATCGCATCTTGACGAGCCCGGTTCATGGTCCGGGTCAAGGTGCGAGCAAGTTCTTCTGCATTTTCTGTTGCGGCAGCCATCGCTCGTTGCTGCGAGGCGTGGAATGACGCAGCACCCTCAAGGAGTGCGGCAAACACTTCGGCTTCGACGGCCTTTGGCGCCAACTCTTGGAGGAGGTGCTCAACATCTGGCTCGAACTCGGTGTAGCCATTGATGCCAACTGGTGTCGAAACCTTGACGGTTCCTTCGTCGTCGTTGCCCTCTTGCGGATCAGGGAGTGGCAACAACTGCGAAATCGCGACCTGCTGAATCGCTGCGGTCAGGTAGTTCATTGACACGAGAAGAACCTGGTCAACGTCTCCTGCAGCAAAGGGCTGCGCAATTGCCGCAGCAACCGCACGGGCGTCGGCAAACTCTGGCTTATCGCTGAAGCCAAGGAAACTCTCGGTGACGTCAAACCCACGGAATCGGAAGTAGGACGGGGCCTTCTTGCCAACGGTGACCAGTCGAATCTCCGCACCCGTTGCTGCCTTCTCGGCCAAGAGGCGCTCAGTGGCCCGAAGCACCGACGAGTTATACGCGCCGGAAAGCCCACGGTCACCAACCAGGCAAACAATGGTGATCACCTTTGGAGACTCGGGCGTACCGAGCATCTTCTCGGCAATGGTCTTGTTCGCTGACGCTGCCTCGGTGATCAGGTTCGCCATGCCGACCCGGAAAGGGCGATTGGCGGCAATCCGCTGCTGCGAGCGGCTGATCTGTGAGGCCGCAATGAGTTCCATGGCCTTCGTAATCTTCTTCGTGGCGTTGACGCTCTTAATGCGTCGACGAAGTACTCGTTCCTGTCCACCTGCCATTGCTACCCCTCCTTCCGCATCGCTCGATCGTTTGTTCTAGGCATCACTGTTAGGCAACCGTTGAGAAGCCGTCGAGGAAGGTCTGCATGGCCTTGTCGATCTCGGCAACATCTGGAAGTGCACCGGTTGTCTTGATGGTCTCGAGCAATCCGTTGTGGTTGGCCCTGAAGAACCCACGAAGTTCTGCCTCGAAACGGATGACCGCATTCACCGGCACGGTGTCAAGCCAGCCCTTGGTTCCGGCGTAGATCACGATGACCTGCTCTTCAACGGGAAGCGGTGCATTGAGGCCTTGCTTCAGCAACTCGGTCAAGCGATACCCACGGTCGAGCTGTGCTTGCGAGGTCTTGTCGAGCTCCGAGCCGAAGGTTGCGAAGGACTCAAGGTCACGGAACTGCGCAAGGTCGATCTTGAGGGTTCCAGCGACGGACTTCATTGCCTTGATCTGCGCGGCAGAACCAACTCGAGACACCGAGTTACCGACGTTGATGGCAGGTCGCACACCTGAGTAGAACAGGTCGGACTCCAAGAAGACCTGACCGTCGGTGATGGAAATCACGTTGGTTGGGATGTAGGCGGAGATGTCGCCGGCCTTGGTCTCGATGATTGGAAGCGCCGTCAGCGAACCTCCACCCAACTCTTCTGACAACTTCGCCGCACGCTCAAGCAAGCGGGAGTGAAGGTAGAAGACATCGCCAGGGTACGCCTCGCGGCCTGGTGGGCGGCGGAGAAGCAGCGACACCTGACGGTAGGCCTCGGCCTGCTTCGACAAGTCGTCGTAAATGACCAGTGCGTGCTCGCCATTTTCCATCCAGTGCTGGCCCATGGCACAACCTGAGTATGGAGCGAGGAATTTGAATGGTGCCGGGTCACCAGCAGATGCCACAACGACCGTCGTGTACTGCAGTGCGCCAGCATCTTCCAAGACCTTCACGGTCTGGGCAACTGAAGAGTTCTTCTGTCCAATGGCGACGTAGATGCACTTCACGCCAAGACCCTTTTGGTTGAGGATCGTGTCGATCGCAACCGTTGTCTTGCCAGTCTTGCGGTCACCAATGATGAGCTCTCGCTGACCACGACCAATTGGGGTCATCGCGTCAATTGCCTTGATGCCCGTTTGAAGTGGCTCATGCACCGGCTGACGGCCGATGATTCCAGGGGCCTGGACTTCCATGCGGCGGAACGTGTCGGTGTTGATTGGTCCCTTGCCGTCAATTGGCTCTCCCAGCGTGTTGACGACACGCCCGAGAAGGCCGTCACCAACTGGCACGGAGAGAATTCGACCGGTCGCCTTGACGACCTGGTCTTCTTCTAGAGCGTCGACGAGACCGAGCACCACAGCGCCAACCGTGTCCTCGTCCAGGTTCATGGCAAGTCCGAGTGTCCCGTCTTCAAACTCCAAGAGTTCGTTAACCGCACAGGTCGGTAGACCCGAAACCCGAGCAATACCATCGCCGACTTCGACGATGCGTCCGACCATCTGCGCTCCGGCAGTGGGCTCGAAGTCCGTGACATTGCGCTTCAGCGACGCAGTGATTTCATCGGCACTAATGGTGAGTTCAGCCATCAGGATGCTCCCTCGTTGGTGGTGGTGAGTTGTGAAACAAACTTGTGCTTCGATGCAGCAACGTGCTCTCGGAGCACGTTCAGACGACCCCGAAGTGAGTCATCGAGTCGGAGATC
>CAIQUD010000099.1 GCA_903874965.1 uncultured Actinomycetes bacterium
AAGCTCAACAGCAACGGACCCGGTCGCTGCGAGCCATCTCCGCCATGCGAGAGAACCCCCGTCTCACGATCGAGGAGGCTGCTGACCTCGAGGGCACCACTCCAGAGGCGATGAAGTGGCATGTCGACCAGGCGCTCACGAAGAAGGGTGGCAAATGGCAGGCAGCCAAGGCTGATCGATTGCTCCGACCGATGTTCGTGAACTCTGGCGGACAAGTCGTGGCAGTTGATGTCCGAGGAAGCCGGAAGGCTTCAGAGCTGAGTCGATACCACTCGGCAGTTCGTCGGTACTTGGCCACTGGTGACGAATCCCAGCTCATCGATTTCGAGGGCAAGAAGGTTGCTGGTGTCCCGTATGAGACGAGCCCCGCTGCGTTGGAGGAGATGGCGCGTCGCAACCAACTCGACATCGAGTCGATCTATCAGGCGGTGGCGTGATGCCTGAACACGAACACTGCCTGTTGTGCGGAGAACCATGTGAGCATCAGCACCACCTCACTGGCCGGGGTGCAGACCACGAGCACCTGGACCCGGCGCTGACGGTCCCGCTGTGTCATAACGACCACGAACTCGTCCACCAGGACCTTCGAACCGACGAGATCGACCGACCCCTCACCTCGGCCACCGTCCCTGAGCGGATCGAACGGCGTCTTGAACGGGTGGCTACGTTCCTCGGCCGAGCCTACGAGTTCTTCCCCTTCATGTGGCTGGGATGCGCAGCAGCTGCGGTTCGCAGCTGGGCCACGGAACTGGGCCAATTCATTGCTGCTCTTGATCAGTGGAATACCGGCTGGCGAGGTGCGACGTGATCCCCGAACCAGAACCGCTGAAAGTAGCCACGAGGGCCTACGTCGAGCGATCGAAGGTCCCCGGGAAGAAGGTCAACAAGAAGAAGCGCAAGGCCAGGCGGCAACGCAAGACCACTAAGCCACAGATCAGCCTGGTCTTCGACACAGAGACCACGATCGACGTGACTCAGAAGCTCAACTTCGGCTCGTGTCGTGTCTATATCGATCGTGCCGGTGGTCTCCCGGGCACCACGTGTACGACCGAGTACCTCTTCTATGCCGATGAACTGCCCGAGAGAGACCCTGAAGGCTTCGAGGTCCTCGTCGACTACGTGAACCACCACCAGGCCTTCGTTGCCCTCGGTCGGGCCCAAGAGATCCATCTCGTCAGTCGCGCTGAGTTCGTCGAGAAGGTTCTCTACCGCTATGGGTATCGCCAGGAAGCGATGATTGTCGGGTTCAACCTGCCCTTCGATCTCAGTCGACTCGCCGTTGATGCGACCAGGGCTCGAAAGTTCCTCCGAGGCGGCAACTCACTCAAGCTTTGGCCCGACAACCAGTTCCGCCCTCGGATTGCCTATAAGACCATCGACGCCAAGCGAGCCCTGATCCAGTTCACCGAACCGAACGAGGGCCGGAAGTTCCGGGGGCGGTTCCTTGATCTCAAGACGCTGTGCTTCGCGTTGACCGATCAGGGCTTCACGCTGGAGCGAGCATGTGATGCCTTTAGTGTTCCCTATAAGAAGCGTGACGTCGTCCACGGATCGATCACGCCGGAGTACATCGACTACTGCCGTGAGGACGTCGGAGCGACAGCGAATCTCTATTCCTCAGCCATCGCCGAGTTCTCTCGGCACGACATCAATCTCGATGTGACCAAGGCTTTGTCGCCTGCATCTCTCGGGAAGGCCTATCTCTCGACGATGGGGATCCGCTCACCGCTCGACCGCCAGCCTGACTTTGACAGAGATCTCCTCGGCGCCTCTATGACTGCATACTTTGGCGGTCGGGCAGAGACCAGGATCCGCAAGGTCCCGATGCCGGTTGTCTATGTGGACTTTCTCTCCATGTATCCGACGGTCAATGCGCTGATCAACATCTGGGACCTCGTGATCGCTTCTTCCATAGAGGTCGACGACGCCACGAGTGATGTCCAAGCGCTGCTGTCTCGCCCCAACCTGGCGGAACAGTTCTTTGACAAGGATCTCTGGCCGCAGCTGCGGTGTTTGGTGGAGATCGAACCTCACGGCGACATCGTTCCGGTGCGGGCGGCCTATGACCACGCCACCAACACCTATGGGATCGGGATCAATCCCTACTTCCACGACGGGACTGCATGGTACGCGTTGCCTGACCTGGTGGCGTCCATCGTGCTTGGGGGTCCGGTGCCGAAGGTCGTCCAGGCCAAGCGTCTCCGTGCGGTTGGTGTTCAAGACGGCCTCACACCTGCAGTTCTTCGGGGGACAGACCGGATCGACCCCACAGAAGACGACTTCTTTGTTCGAGTCATAGAACAGCGAAGAGCTGTCAGGGCCGACGCCTCCCTCAGCGATGCTGCGCGTGAGCAGCGACAGCAGTTCTTGAAAGTCTTTGCCAACGCCACCAGCTACGGGATCATGGCGGAGTTCACCAGGAAAGACGAGGTCGCCCCCATCCCGGTCGACGTCTATGTCGGCGACGACGGATCCTTCACGAACAAGACCGAGCACCCAGAAGACGCCGGTCCGTTCTGCTTCCCGCCAATCGCTGCGTTGATCACCAGTGGGGCCAAGCTGATGTTGGCCCTCCTCGAGCACCAGGTGACAAAGGCTGGCGGCGCCTATGTGTTCTGTGACACCGATTCCTTTGCCATCGTCTCGACCAAGGA
>CAIQUD010000100.1 GCA_903874965.1 uncultured Actinomycetes bacterium
CTCGGAGGGTTTTCGCAGCAGTTGCTAGCGCCGGCAGCGAGCGTGGTCAAGATTCCCGACGTGCTGACAGCAAGAGCCGCCGCCTGCTTCACCCAGAGCTATTCAACCGCGCTCTACGCCCTTCGTTCACGAATCCACCTCCAAGAAGGCGAACGAGTCCTGGTGCTTGGCGCCGGGGGAGGCGTTGGTCTTGCCGCCATCGAGGTCGCAAAGGCACTCGGTGCGACGGTCCTTGGTGCGGCGTCGACCGAAGAGAAGCGCTCCGCTGCACTTCGGAGTGGCGCCGATGCCGTCATCGCCCTTGATCCATTGACCCTCAAAGACGACGTTCGAGGAGCTATGGATGGAGGTGTCGACGTCGTCATTGATCCCGTTGGGGGAGAGGCCACGGTTGCAGCGCTCAGGACACTTCGCGATTTTGGCAGGCTCGCCGTTATTGGCTTTGCCAGCGGACCAATTCCGAACCTTCCTGCCAATCAAGTGCTTCTTCGAAATCGATCCGTTGTTGGCGTTGATTGGGGGATCTGGGCAATGACCCATGGGGAGGAGCAACGACGGTTACTCGACGAACTTCTCGGCCTCGTGGCAACTCACGTCCTGCGGCCAACTGAACCTTCAATGTACCGACTTGAGGATGCGGCACAAGCTCTCTCGGATCTTCTCGGTCGCAAGGTCGTTGGCAAAATCGCCCTCGACTGCTCGTGACATTTAGTTCCGAGGAAGTCGGGTTGCCCTCCAGCAGCGGGCTGCCATAGGGATGGTGATGAGGCCATCGTCCTCAACTCGATCGGCGAGCAGTTCCCTCGCAATCTGCTGCACCGCTTCACTTCGTTCTTGTCCACCAACGATGATTGCGGAATAGGTCGTGAGCTGCAGGGCGAGTTCTTCGAGCGAACGTCTCCAGACCCAGTCAATGGTGCAGATCTCGGGTTCAGAGAACGGAGCTCCCTCTGGAAGCACGATTGAAGTTGGTGAATGGCCAAGGCGATCTCCGAGATCGTCGGTCACCGAGGTTGAATCGCGAAGCTCCGCATAGCGGGCAACCCAGTCAACTCTCTGGTCGAACCCATTCCAACAAATCCCAAGGGTGCCGCCATCTTTGAGCACGCGAGCCGCTTCGCTTGTTGCTCGTCCGACATGGACCCAATGCCACGCAGAACACATCACCTCTAAATCAACCGATGAGTCGGCGATGTCCAAGGACTCTGCCGTGCCATTGATGGCAGTGACATTGGGGCTTCGCTTCTTCAAGACCTTCAACATTTCGGGGTCTGGCTCAATGGCGGTGACATTGCAACCAAGTGCCACGAAGGCCCTTGTTGACAGTCCAGTTCCCGCAGCGACATCGAGCACCGTGAGCGCTTCTCTTGCTCCGAACCAACGAGCGACTTCGGAGGGAATCTCCGGGCGATAGCGGTCATAGATCTCAGCAACCTGTCCAAAGGAAGAGGCACGATCTTGGTGCGACGTCATCTCAGCGACCAAGTGGTCCTGGGGCAAGGCGGGTCTCACGGACTGTTGGACCTGTTCGTTCAACCAAGTAGGCAGCGGGTCCATCAACGGGATCAACGGGGAA
>CAIQUD010000101.1 GCA_903874965.1 uncultured Actinomycetes bacterium
AGGGTGAAACGGTGCGGTAAGAGCGCACCAGCGACTCCGGTGACGAAGTCGGCTAGGTAAACCCCATTCGGAGCAAGGCCAAGTCAGCAGGTGGGCTGCTCGTCCGCTGGAAACAGCACTGCTGAGGTGGGCCGCAAAGATGGATGGCCACACAGCCCCGTAAGGGGTGGACAGAATCCCGCCTATAGGTCGGCTCACCGTCACCTCGAGCTTCCATACGGAGCTTCTATTGACGATGTTCGAGTTGCCGTTCCAATTCTTCAACCCGAGCCCTTGCTTGGTCGCGTTCTTCCAGGACGACCGCCAATCGCGGCTCCCACTCTCCAAACAGAGAATCTCGCGCTCGTGCTCGAGAGATCTCAACCGAGAAGTCATCGTCTTGGGGATCAAAACTCGCCACGATGAGGCCGTCTCCGCTTAAGGACTCGCTCACCGAGTGCTCGGCGACGATATGCCCTCCAAGCTCTTGCACACGCTTGAGCACATCTCCATGCGTCGTAGCTGATCCAGAAATGATCGGGTCGTGGGTTGAGATGAAGAGAAATCGAACAGATCCTTCGGCGAGCGATTCCCCGCTTGTGTCGAGAAAGGTGAGTTCTGCTCCCTGAATATCAGCAAGAACAAGGTCGAACGAGCTCACCTTGGCAAGGTCGAGCAACTCTGAAAGTCCGTATTGGCGAACGTCATGAGGCAGCCCGTCACTTGCAGCGATGAACGAAAGGAGTTCTCCTGGCTGAGGACCAACGACGCCGTGCAAGAGGAGGGAATCGTCGACGCCATTGAGGGCGTAGTTCTTCCGACCAGTTTCGAGAAACGGGAGATCTGGCTCGATGCCGACAATCACTGACTCAGGGAATCGCCGTTTGAACCAAAGCGAGTAATACGACCACCATGCCCCGAGTTCCACCATCGAGGCCCCTCCTCCAGTTTCGGCGAGGTGCTCGAGGACGGCGTGAAACACGACTTCCTCTTGGGGTTCGTGATGCCCATGAAGCGACGCAATGACTTCGGTCTGCCAAGGCCCCAGGTAGCCGTCCTTCACGACGAGCACGCCGTTGTGCATGACTTGTGCCGGAACTCCATCAACCTCAAGAAATCCGCCCGCGCCCGCAACTTTGTCAATCACATCGGTTTCGCGTGACGACAGCGTGAGTTGCACTCTTCGATCAAGGTCATTGATGAGTTGGAGGGCAGGATCATTGGGTCCAAGCATTTCGCAACGCTACCGCCATGCACGGAGCGACCCCTTCGGCAGCCAGGCTCGAGAAAATTTTCGTTCGTGCCATCGGGGCACATTGAAATACCGGATGCGTGAGTCCCTGCCCTCCCATCTGGCGATGATGGCCATGAAGGTAGGCTCGTCATCGTGCTGAGGTTGCTGGAATCTCGACCCCCTCGCGACTTGTGACGACGACCGGCACTGCCTTTCGCCCGGGCCACCTTGATCAACGACTGTTGAAGGCTGCGGAAGCCAGTCGACCATCCGTAGCGATTGCTCTTTCAGCGCTCGCAATTCAGATGATCGCGCTCGTCGTGCAAGCACTCGCGCTTGCAACACTCCTCTCATCGATCGTCCTTTCGAAGAGGAGTCCCGCCGAGACACCCCAACCGCTCATTGCTTTCCTCGTTGCGACGCTCATTGGCGTGCTTTCACTTGCCGTTAGCCAGCGCTTCCTCGGTCGAGCCGCAGACCAAACCGTTGATGCACTCGCGGATGACGTGCTCAGCCAACTCGCTGGTGGCGTCGGTATTGAGAGCGAGCGAGCCGGTGGAATTGCCATTGCCCTCACGTCAGGGCTCGACAACTTGCAGGCGTACTTCGGGCGCTATGTGCCGGCCTTGCTCCAAACCCTGCTCTTGCCGCCCTTGTTGCTTGTGGTGATTGCGCTTCTTGACCCGTGGTCCGCGCTGCTTCTCTTGGTTGGCCTCGTCGCCCTCCCTCCAATCCTGTCGACCGTTGGACGACGAGGTGCGGCGGCGGCAGGTCGCCAGTGGCGGACGCTCCACGCACTTTCCTCTCGCTACGCAGAACTCCTGGACGGACTTGCGACCATCCGTCTTCTGCGACAAGAAGCCGCAGCGCGCCAAGAGATCGAAGCAGCGACGCAGTCCTTTGGCAGCGCGACGATTGCAGCCCTCCGTGTCGCCTTTCGATCATCGCTGGTTGCAGAATTTATGGCGGGTGCGGCAGTTGGCTTGACAGCAATGCTCCTCGGCTTTCGCCTTCTGGCAGGGCAGGTGCCGCTCTCTCATGCCTTGGCGATCTTGCTGCTTGCAGGAGAGGTCTATGCGCCACTTCGACGAGTGAATGCCGAATTCCACGCCGCATCTAGTGGCCGAGAAGCAGCCAGCATGCTCTTTGCGCTCATCGATCAGCCGGCTCCTCACATTGTTGGAGGCGCCACCTTGAGCAACGGTGTGCTCGTGCTCGATCGCTTCACCGCCTTGCTCGTTGCTGGGGAAGTTCTCGAGCCACTTTCGAATGAGCTTGGACGCGGTGTCGGACTCCACCTCACAGGCCCTTCAGGCATAGGGAAGACGACTGTTCTTGAGGCATTGGCTCGTTCACTTGGCAACAGTGCGGCACTTGCTCCTCAGCACCCATACCTCTTCTCTGGAACGCTTTTCGACAATCTCGTCCTCTCCAATCCTGATGTGGAACGAGGAGTATTGAGCGACCTCATCACCAGATGTCAGCTCGACAGGCTGATCGAGGCCTTGCCTGACGGGCTGCAAACCTCTATTGGCGATGGTGGCCTCCAATTGAGCTCTGGTGAACGCCAACGTATTGGTCTCGCAAGGGCACTTGTAGCGCAGCGCCCGGTCCTGCTCCTTGATGAAGTGGGATCACACCTGGATCCCGAGACCCTGGAGGCCCTCCGTCACGCATTGAAGCCACTGTTTTCGGAGGCAATCGTGATCGAAGTTGCCCACAGTCACGGCGTGGTCGACTGCGCACTTCGTGAAGAAATTCGGCGGGCATCATGAAGGCATCGACAAGATTGCTGCGCCTCCACCGAGTCGCCTCTCCGAGATCTACAGACCTGCTTTTGTCGAGTGGGACCTCAATCTTGGGCGGCGTTGTTCAAGTTGGGCTCATGGCAGCAATTGGCTATTTGCTCGCTTGGTCGGCACTTCGTCCGAGTCTGGGGGAAATCGGAGGGCTGCTTGCAGGCGTCGAGTTACTGGCATTCCTTCGATCACCACTTCGCTATGCCGATCGCCTGCAGGGCCACGCAGTCGCCTTTCGGGCGCTGACGAAGTGGAGGGTCTGGCTGTTTGACCTCCTCGTTCCTCTCTCTCCTGCAGGCATGGTGCGGCGTTCTACTGGCGATCTCTTAGCGACCGCGATTGCCGATGTTGAGACCTTGCAAGACCTGTACATCAGGTCGCTGCTTCCGCTCACAGGGATCCTCGCTCCGCTCTTGGTGGTCGTCATCGTCCTTGGCATCGTCGTTCCTCTCGCCGGAGTCATCGCATTGCTCGTCGTAATTCTCTGTGTGATCATCCAACTGCTTGGAAACAGACAGGGCGGCGAGGCAGCACTCACGAAGGCCCAACGCAATGGTGACCTCACGGCACTCCTTGTTGATGCAGTTGCCGGTGCTCAGGCGCTCTCGACCTCAGATGCATGGGGACCCACCATCGCGAAAGCCGCCGCCCTCAGACGTCAGATGACGGCGCTGAAAGCAGCGGAGCGTCGTCGATCAGCTTTCAGGGCGACGAGTCTTGGCATTGGCGGACTTGGCCTCATTCTTTGTGGTCTGTTCGCTGCGTCCCATGCGCTCTCGACCTCGCATTTTGATGTCCGCCTCGCAGCAGCGCTCGTGTTCGCCACGATGGCGTCGGTTGAGTTGCTCAGTGGCCTCGGGCAGGCGCTCGTGGCCTTTGAACAGATCGGAGCTGCTGCAGCGAGGCTTGGAGATGTCGAGGACCTCATACCGCCTCCAGCTACTGGCACCATTGAGCTCGAACGGACGGCTCCTCTCACTTTGGAAATGGAACAGGCGACTCTTCAGTACCCAATGGCAACACACCGGGCCATTGACCAGCTCACCCTGTCGATTCCCTCTGGTCAGACGCTGGCACTGGTTGGTCCTTCGGGATCTGGGAAGTCGAGCGTCCTCGTCGCACTCCTCGGCCTGTGGCCGCTCGAAAGCGGGGTCGTAACGATCAATGGTCTTGCCTTGCGTGACCTCGACCACTCGAGCATCCGTGGAGCGGTTGGGACCCATCTTGGGGCTGCCTCCCTCTTCTCCGGCACAGTCCGCTCGAACTTGATGAGCGCTGGAGCTGACGAAGCGACAATGTCGTCGGTTCTGACTTCCCTCGGACTCGTCCCTGCTGACGCATTCCTTGATCGTCTCGTTGGCGAGCGTGGCCAAAATCTCTCGGGGGGCGAACGTCAGCGAGTCTCACTCGCCCGAGCACTCTTGAGTGCACGAGCTGCCTTGTTCATTGACGAGCCAGATGCCCATCTCGACGAGGAAGCCGCAGCGCTCGTCACTGAAGCGATCATGGAAGCGTCACTCAACGTCACGACCATTCTCTGCAGTCATCGAGTCCCCGATGGCTCCATCGACCTCGTCGTTCAACTTCGGTCAGGAAGCAGAATTCTCTGAACGAAGTGAGCGGCGAATTTCCTCCAGCGGAGGAGCTGGGTAGTTGCCGCCAGGACGCCAGCCGAGTGCAATCTTCTGAGATCCTGGACCGTCTTCCGCCCAAACATGGCACGTGTCTGCGAGCCAGTTCGTTCCCTTCAGCACATCATTTCCGGCTGTCTCAGGAGGTTCACGTCGAAGTGCAGTTGATGGAATTGCCTGAATCACCGCTGGGGCGAGTGCACGCGCGAGAAATTCAAGATGCGAGCAACCCTTCGAACGACCAAATCGTGCTTGGACTTCTTTGGTGAAGCCTCTCGAAACCGAGAGGCCCACGAGACCAGCAAACGCCGGGGCGATGCCTGGGCACTCGGCGTGAGGGAATGCACCCATGCGGGCCTCTGCGCGGGTGATGATCAAATCAGCCCTCCGGACCTCGAGGCGAAGGTGCATGTCATGCAAGTTTCGCTCCGCCGTGGTCCCATCCGCCCAAGGTCGAATATCGGTTAGTCGCCCGTCGAGTTGGAATGTTGTTGGTGTGTCGTAGACCGCCATCGTGATGGTTCTGAGATGCGTAGGAATGACTCCTGGGTCATCGGCAATCCATTGGTCGCCTTCAGTCATTTCGTCCCCCCAGAGGAAGTCCATTAAAAGTGTGGAGAACAGGGCCTGATGGACCCCATCCAATCGAGGTAACACTGGCATTGGACAAATGCATCCTCCATACAACCTCGTCATCAACACCAAGGGTCCATGCAACAGCTGCCTTGATGGGTGAAACATGACTCACGATGACGACGTCCCCGTCGTGGCTTCGGGCGCCGGCACCATCTTCAGCAAAGAGTTCCTCAAGCGCTCCAGCAACCCTTGTTCGCAGGTCAGCCAAGGACTCCCCGCCTTCAGGACGAAAGGTCGTGTCGGTGCGCCAACTCTTCCAAAACTCGCGAGGAATCTCGGTCATGACCCAACCGTCGTAGTGGCCGTAGTCAAGCTCAATGAAACGATCGTCCACCTCCAATACTTCGCCTGGTAGAAGGAGACCAGCGGTCGCAATCGCTCGGCCAAGCGAACTTGAACGGAGCTCACGCACCTTGCCGAGGAGTGCTCCAGCTGCTTGTGCTTGTTGGCGACCTCGAGGCGTTAGCTCGACATCAATCCGCCCGGCCAAAATCCCGGCTTCGTTTGCCGTCGACTCGCCATGGCGAACAAGGTGAAGCATGACTACGCGAGTTGATTCGCCCGCAGAAGAAGGCGCCCGCAGTTCTCGCACGTCACCACAACGTCGACGGCAAGCTTTGAGATGCGATCAACTTCAACCGCCGGCAATTCGAGACTGCATCCGTCACAGCGATGACCAATGAGCCGTGCTGCACCGATTGGTCCGACTTTCACCTTGATGGCCTCATACTGCGCAAGGAGGGTCTCAGGAATATCTCCAACAAGGCCTTCTCGTGTCAGGCGGCGCTCCTCGAGTGTGGCATCGATTTCAGCAACGATCGCCGAGCCAACCACACGAAGCGCCGCCATTTGTTCCTCTCGGCGAAGGTGCGCTTGCCGAGATGCTTCAAGTGCCTCTTCGAGCGGTTCCATTTCCTCCATCAAAGCAATCTCGTCATCTTCAAGACGAGACCGGTGTTCGAGGACTTGATGGAGTTCGTGATCCATTGCTTCAAGATCTCGGGGGGCCGCATTGGTCGCGGCTTGCATCTGACGTTCGAGATCATGAAAACGCTTGGTTTGCCGGGAGATCGCCGTCTCAAGTTCGCTCTGTCGTTCGAAGAGGACGAGTCGCCCCGCTTCAATCTCGGCTGCTGACCTCTCTGCGGCGGCGTCAGCGTCAAGCAACTCTTTCAGCTCGGCGGCCTCAGGGAGATTTCCCCGTCGGTGACGAAGCTGGTGGACCTCTCGATCAAGCTCCTGAAGAGCCGCCAGAGCCTTGAATGGTTGCTGAGGCGTTGGTTCATTCACGACCTGAGCCTAGGCCGAGGACGAGTGCTCGGGAATCGACACCCCAACTGCTCGCGCAGCCAGAAAGAGCGTTGGCAGGAAGTCTTTGAGATCGTCTGCCGCTTGCTCAACTGCATCGGCAAGTGCGAACCAAGCAACGTGTTGGCTCTCGCCACTCGGTGGAGTTGGCGCTGATCCTTCCGCGAGGAGGAGGTAGCCAACGTCGAGATGGGTGTGACCCCTTGGTCCTGGGTGGACGTCAATACGGATGAGTTGTGGACCACTCTTCGGATGTGACACAACGAGGCCGGTTTCCTCCTCGCCCTCGCGCAGCGCTGCGTCTTGCGGCCATTCTCCGGGTTCGATGTGGCCACCTGGCTGGAGCCATAGGCCAAGGGACTTGTGCTCGTGGAGCAAAATCCCGCGCGGTGACACGATGAAGGCCGACGCGGTGACATGAATTGGCCCAGCGTCTTCGTCCATTGGTGCATCGAGCAGTTCGAGTTCTTGCAGGGCGCGCTCCTTGGCCAGACGCTCACGTTCTGAACGAGGACTCAACCCGTGAAGAAGGACAGAAAGGTAGGAACGGATATTCGCGGCACTCATCGCTCTGGGGTCTTGCACGTTCTCACCAATCACCCGAAAAGTGCGAGGGTGCAACCCGCACCATCGCTCTTGGATCGTAACCTGAGGTCATGCCCCGATCCCTTACCGTTGCCTCGGTCAATCTCCACGCAGGAATTGACGGATGGGGTCGCCCCTTCAATGCGGTTGAGTCCTGTCTCGCAATGAATGCAGACGTTCTCCTCATTCAGGAGAACTGGGCAAACGAAGGCGAGCCGAGCATTGCGCAACAAATTGGAGATGCGTCTCACGCTGAGGTCATTGAAACCACCTATGCAACCGGCCGACGTGGTCACCCAATGCCAAACGCATCGTCGAAGTGGCTGTCGAGTAAGGGCTTTCTCGGCCATGACCACTCGCTCTACTTCGACTCGGCCAAACCGCTCTCCAGAAAGATCGCGAGTCGACAACATTTTCTCGACGCGTCTCAGGGCTCGTGGGGCACAGCAATCGTCTCGAAACTTCCACTGACCTCGACCTCGGTCTTGGAACTCCCCTACTTGCGGCGCGACCGATCACACCGACGGCCTCTCGTTGCAACCATTGACCTTGATGGCGAAGAGCTGACCGTTATCTGTGTCCACATGAGCCACCTCACCTACGGCAGCGTGCTCCACTTCAATCAGTTCAACAAGTCACTCCGATCCCTCGGCGTGCGGAGCAAGCCCATCATTGTTGGCGGCGACATGAACAACTGGGGGCCGCCAGTCTTGGCGCAAGTTCGAGATGTTCGTCGTGCCGTCCGAGGCCGCACGTGGCCAGCCTGGAAGCCCCATAGTCAGCTTGACCACCTTCTCGTCAGCGATTCTTTGGAGGTCACGGGAGCCAGGGTCCTGAGCGACATTGGTTCAGATCACCTTCCAGTGTCGGCCACTATCAGTCTTCGGTAAGCGCCGAACTCCTGCGATTGGTCACGCAGCAGTCGATGGCTGCACCCAGAGTTCTTCAGGCTCTTTTCCACGCGTCTCCGGCAGGGTCAAGAGGAGTCCAAGAATTGCAATCGTTGGAATGAAGGTGATGCAGGCTGCGGTGGCGAAACTCGCCGTGCGATCGACCAACACACCAAACGCAAGGAGACCAGCGATCGAACCCAGGACACCTGCGGCGATATTCCATCCAGCGACTGAGGCTCGGACCTCGGTTGGAAATAATTCATTAGAAAGCGCAGTTCCTGGAGGAGCCAACGCCCCCGCTGCAGCAACAGAACAGACATACCCAATGACGAGGGCGGCTACTGGACCTGCGTAGACAAGCAGGCTTGCCGCGACCAGTGCCGTCATGGCGAGTGCGAGAACTGGTTTGCGGCCGAAGCGGTCAGCTCCCCACCGTCCGAGCAGCAGGCCACCAAGCCCAGTCATCGAAGAAGCCACCACCATGATGGCGACGGTCGTCGATGACGCCTTGACGACATTGTCGGCATAGAGGAAGAGGTAGCCATTCGCTGGCCCTGTGACGAGCGAGAGTCCGAAGGTGAAGGTCAAGACCGTGATGAGTCGGCGCCGTTGCGCAGGATCGACATGACCAAGGACGGCATGGTTCCAGTGATCGGGTCGGTGCCACCTTGCTGGTTCAACCACACGATTCTTCAAGAACAGCACGAGACAGAGCGGTAACAACGCCATCAAGAATACGAAGCGAAATCCATTGCGACCCGACAAGGCTGTATGCACAAGGGCAGCGATACCGGCGCCAATGCCGTAGGCCCCGGTGATGAGCGCGAGCGCTCCAGCACGACCTTCAGAATTGGTCAGCTCAGAACCGGCAACGTGGGCAATCGAAACCGCAGCCGTGAGCATCGGGCGTCCCAGCGCGAAGATCGCCACGAAGATCCAGTAGCTGGGACTTGCCGCCGCAACAACAGTGCACACAAGTCCAATGCCGGTGTACCAAATCAGTGTGGTCCGTCGCCCCCAACGGTCAGCGAGAATCGCCAGTGGAAGGCCAAACAATGAAGCGAACCGAAGCACCCCAAGACCAAGCCCAATGACGGAACCGGACAATCCCATTTGCTCGGCAACCGTCGTGCCGTGAACGACGTGCCCGAAGGCGCGTGCAACCTCACCGAGGGAAGCCACCGCTCCAAAAGAGCCAAATCCGGCGGCAAACGTGAGAAGGCCGAGCACAAAGATCGATTTCGATCTCCATGTTGCGTCTCTCGTCACCACCTCATTGAACATTTCAGAGCCTGACGATGACCTTCCCAGTGTTGCCACCGGTGAAGAGAAGGTTGAGCGCCTCTGGTGCCCGGTCGAGGCCATTCAGAACATGCTCCGCGTGGTGCATCTTTCCTTCGAGGAGCCACGTCAAGATCTGCCCCTGCGCTTCGCCATAGCGATCGGCAAAGTCAAGGATGATGAAGCCTTCCATGCGACCACGCTTGATGATCAGGTTTAAGTAATTGGCCGGGCCAACTGGCTTACCGGGGGTCGTGTACTGAGAGATCGCACCACACAGCACAACCCGTCCACGCATCGCCAATTGAGCGAGCACGATATCGAGAAGGACGCCCCCAACATTGTCGAAGTACAGGTCAACACCCTTTGGCGCGGCGGCGCGAAGCGCTGCTGCGACATCGTCGGTCTTGTAGTTGATTGCGACATCAAAGCCAAGTTGTTCCGTCAGGAGTTTGCACTTCTCATCAGAACCAGCAATGCCTATGACCTTGCCAGCGCCGCTCAACTTCGCGATCTGTCCGGCACTTGAACCGGTTGCTCCGGCAGCTCCAGAGATCACGACCGTGTCGCCTGGCTGAATGCGTCCAACATCCAAGAGACCGAAGTAGGCAGTAAGACCAGTAACCCCAAGGACGTTGATGGCAATCAAGGGATCAACTCCTGGCGGAAGCGTGGTCATCGCCTGAGGCCCACTTCCTGCAACCGCGTAGCGTTGCCAGCCCACGGTGCCGAAGACCAAGTCTCCGACCTTGTAGCGATCACTCTTTGAAGCAACGATCGTTCCAACGCCACCACTTCGGACAACCTCACCAATCCCAATGGGTGGCAGGTATCCCGGTGCATCATCCATCCATGTGCGAATCGTGGGGTCGATCGACAAGTATCCAACCTCGACGAGCGCTTCTCCGTCACCAAGCTCTGGGATTGGAGTGGTCTCCAAGCGGGTCGTTGATGCTTCCAAAATCGTGGTTGGACGCTCAGCGAGCACCACCTGTTGGTTCATGGTTTCCACTTGGTTCCTCCTCGGCTTCCGTTCTCCAAGCCTCGCAGATGAACGAGGGGCAAGGTGCGGGAAACGAGAGGGTATCCACTGGCTTGGCTAGATTGGCGAAAGCACTTGATGAGGGGGGGACCATGTACGACTACATCATCCGAGGCGGATTGGTCGTTGACGGGACGGGAAGTCCAGGGCGCGTCGCCGATGTGGCGATTCGCGATGGGCGCATCGTCGAGGTAGGAACGATTTCCGAATCCGCGGGAAGGACCTTCGACGCGTCTGGTTTGGTCGTTGCTCCCGGCGTCATTGACCCTCACACGCACTACGACGCCCAGCTCTTTTGGGATCCGACGGCATCGCCATCAAACTTCCATGGCGTCACCACCATCATTGGCGGCAACTGTGGCTTTACCCTCGCTCCAATTAATCCCGATGATGCGGGCTACATCTCCGAGATGATGGCCAAGGTTGAGGGAATGCCGCTTGTGGCCTTGGCGGAAGGTGTTCCATGGACGTGGGAGACCTTTGGGGAGTACCTCCAAGCTCTCGAAGGAAAGCTCGGCGTCAATGCCGGATTCTTAGTTGGCCACTGTGCAATTCGCCGCAAGGTGATGGGGGCAGCGCGCGGCGAAGAAGTGGCAACCGATGAGGAGATCGAGACCATGCGAGCGCTTCTCGCGGAGTCCATTGCTGCAGGGGCACTCGGCTTTTCTTCGAGCCAGTCTCGGACCCACTCAGACGGCGATGGCAAAGCCATCACCTCTCGATACGCAGATCGCAAAGAAATGATTGCCTTCGCGAGTGAAGTTTCGATGCACGAGGGCACGACCCTTGAGTACATCACCAGTGGCTGCCTCGACAACTTCAGTGACGAGGAAAAAGAACTGATGGCCGACATGTCGGCAACGGCGAATCGACCGCTCAACTGGAACCTCTTGACGATCGATGCAAGGACTCCTGAGAAGACCGCGCACCAACTCGATGTTTCAGATCGCGCTACCGCCAAGGGCGGAAGAGTTGTCGCCCTCACCATGCCGACGCTTGTCCCAATGAATATGAGTTTCCGCAATCACTGCGCACTCTTCCTCATCCCGGGTTGGGGTCCCATCATGGGTCTGCCAATTGAATGGCGTCTTGAAGCATTGAAGAGCCCTGGGGTTCGCTCAAAGTTGAACGACTTGGCAAAGTCAAGAGATGCCGGCGTCTTCCGTCGTCTTTCTGGTTGGGGTTCCTACATCATTGGAGATACCTACAGCGAAGCCAACGCTGGACTTGAGTGGCGAGAAGTAGCGGAGATTGCCGAGGAGCGAGGCGCCGACCCCTTCGACACGTTGCTCGACATTGTGATCGCCGACGACTTGCGCACGGTGTTGTGGCCAAAGCCAACGGATGGCGATGACGAGACGTGGACCATGCGAGCTGAGGCATGGAGTGACCCACGAGCAATGATCGGCGGCTCAGACGCCGGTGCCCACCTCGACCGGATGTGTGGTGCAAATTACCCAACAGCATTCCTTGCCGATTGCCTCCGGGGACGAAAGTTGGTTGCACTCGAGCAGGCCGTCTCGATGATGACGAAGCAACCAGCAGACCTGTTTGGTCTTCATGACCGGGGCACGCTCGCTCCGGGGAACGTTGCCGACCTCTTCATCTTTGATCCAGCAACGGTTGATTCTCAGCCGGCACGCCTCGTCAACGATCTTCCAGGCGACAGCCCACGACTGGTTGCAGAATCCATCGGCGTCAGCCGTGTGATTGTCAACGGCGTTGAGATCTTGGTTGACGGACAACCGACTGGAGCGCTTCCAGGCGCGATTCTCCGCTCAGGAGTCGACACTGTTTCCGTAACGACCAACTAAGGCCGCTCTTCTCGACGGGTTTTCACCCTCAACGATTAAAGGGAAGCATTGGCCACCACAACGTCTTGCTAGACGAGTGAGACGATGCCCGACCCAAAGAGAACGAGACCAAGCACCACGGAGAAGCCAAAGACCTTCCAGATTGGATGCTTGCCCCATGGATCGCCATCGAATTTCTCGACGACTGCCAGCATCAGGAGCACTGCAGCAACCAGAAGGAAGATCATCGCAGTCAACACATTGGCCGTCGTGTAACCGTGCTCAATGAAGTACTTCGCAGAGAGTTGTGCGAGGACAACCACGAGCAAGATTCGAGCCACTCCGGATGGCACCAACCGGCGAAGCCAGGTGACCTTCGGGAAGTCCGTCGTGATCCGTTCCACGATCAACATCAGGCCGTAGATGATGGAGATCGCCCAGAGTTGCCAGATATTTCCGACGGCGATGTGAAGCGCCATGACCACGATCGCCATCTGGACAATCACGATAAAGAAGAGGTTCAGCCAGCGATTTCTCGTTGCCAGACGCATCGCACTGACCTCAAGAGACCTACGCGGGAACCACTCACGGGCGACGGTCTCAAAGCTCAACCGCACGAGGACCGCAACAGCGACCACGACCCACATCTCGTGTTCGTAGTACTTGACCGGGACGTCATAGCCCGAGACCAATGGGTAAATCAGCAGGAACTTACCCAGAATGAAGGCGGTAATGACGTATTGAAAGAGAAAGTCCCCAACTTGATGCCAGCGGCGGTCAAATCCGATTTTGTCGTGATGGGACTTCATCGGTCGAAGGCGAGCGCCAATCTGAGGGCCGGCAAACCAACTGCAGCCAAGAACAAACAATGTAACGAGTTGGTGTTCGGTGGTGAAGTGCCCCGTCGCGATACACCCACCGAGAAACACGAGAAACCCCATGAGGCCGGCAAAACCACTCAGAATTCCTAAGACCGATAGCACCGCCATGAGCGGAAACAGCGGAGGAATCGCATTGCCGTGCACCTGGACTGTTGCAAGTGCCCCGAAGATAACCCCGAGGATCGGTAAAACAAATGACAGGTTGCCGACAAGTGCTTGAACGTATCTTCCGTCCATGATTGCGAGCGAAAACATTGGGCTGAATTTGCTCGTCGTTCGAGGACCTCGGTAGTAGAGCTCGTCACCCGCGACGAAACCAAACCGGCGCCAAACTTTGCTCAGGTCGCCGGCCTTCGGTTCAGTTGCGGCGATGAGGGCACGTCGACGCTCCGCCTCGTGGAGCTCAAACTCGGCCTCAACGATGCCCTCGCCTGGTGATTCAGGAACGTCATGAAACACGTGGTGGGAGCTACCTGGATCTCCGGGGACGTGCGAAGCGCCGCCCTCACCCCCTGGTGGGATGTGGAACGTCACGACGAACCTCCTCTCGGGCTATCCATTACGGCTCGCTCACTCATTGTCTTCGCCGCCGTCATCGAGTGGGTTGAGTGGCTCGTCCTCTTCGCCGCCGTCATCGAGTGGGTTGAGTGGCTCGTCCTCTTCGCCGCCGTCATCGAGTGGGTTGAGTGGCTCGTCTTCTTCGCCGCCGTCATCGAGTGGGTTGAGTGGCTCGTCTTCTTC
>CAIQUD010000102.1 GCA_903874965.1 uncultured Actinomycetes bacterium
AGGGTTTCGGAAACGCTCAGCGCTTTCTTCTTTGTGAACCTTGACTTGACGAACCGACTGATTCGGTGACCGAGTCCCGCCAGCCCTGACGGAGCGAGCAACATGGTCGCAATCAAGATCAGGCCGAAGATGATGCCCTTCAGACTCCCGCCGAGGTTCGAGACAGGGTCGATCCCCGTCCACGAATTGATTCGGCTCACAATCGAGTCGGAATAGGCAGCAATGAGACCGGCGATCATGGCGCCGCCAAGAGTGCCGAGTCCACCGAGAACAAGGAGCGAGAGCAGTTCAATTGAAAGGGCCACGCCGAAGGTCTGAGGGAGCACGCTCGACTGGACGAGGGCAAGCAGTGAACCAGCCAGCCCAGCAAACGCCGCAGAAATCGCAAACGCCAACACGCGTGTTCGAGCAACATTGACGCCAACCAGCTCAGCGGCAACGTCATTGTCTCTGACGAGACGCATTGCCCGTCCGCTTCGGCTGTGGAAGAAGTTCGCCATGAAGAAGAACGCGACCGCTGCGACCACAATCGCAATCGCCGCTCCCCAAGTGTTGTTGGCGGCAAGGGGGTTGTCCTTTTCGCCAATGGCAGAGGCAAACCACGCAGGTGTTTGGAGCGTTGGGAAGTACAGGCCGCCTGAACCGCCGGCAAAGGTGCCGAGACTCTGGATGAATGGCGGAACCGCGAAGGCAAATGCCAATGTCATGCCAGCCAAGTACGGTCCACGCAGCCTCGTGCTTGGAAGCCCCAAGACAATGCCCGCCACCGTGCTCACCACGACCGACAGAGCCATCGAGCCAACCAGAGGGAAGTGTGCGTGGTGCTGCGCCCAAATGGCAGTCGTAAATGCACCGATTGCCATGAAACCGGAGTTACCAATAGAAACTTGACCACTCAAGCCAATGAGCAGCGAGAGGCCAACGATGGCGATCGCCATGATTGAGGCGGTTGCGAGATACGTGTCGTTGAGGGGATCGACGATGATGGCGAGACCCAACAGCGCAATGGTCGCCACCAAGGTCGCGACCGCACGAGAGGTTGTTGGTCGATTCACGGCGAACTGCTTCATCGAGGCCATCAGACGCGCCTCGCCTTTTGCTTGCTGAAGAGCCCTTGCGGACGGATCATGAGTGCGACAACCAGAATCAGCACGGGTGAGAACGACGCCCAACTTGAAGGTGCATAGTCAACAATGAATTGCTGCAGCACGCCAATGAGCACCCCGGCAAGGACTGCGCCGAGCGGGCTCTCGAGGCCACCAACCGCTGCGGCGATGAAGCCAAAGACGAAGTACACGTCCATGTTGGTTGGGGTGAGTCCGTCGAATCCGCTCGAGATGACGACGGCGGCAACGGCTCCTGCTGAACAGGCAAGCGCCCAACCGAGGGTCAAGAGTCGGTTCACTCGAACGCCGAGAAGGCGGGCGACCTCAGGGGCCAGGGCAGCGGCGCGGAGCTGCAATCCCAACTTGGTGAATCGAAACAGCCCAGCCACGACGAGCATCACGGTGACGGCAGCGGCAATCTGAAGGACCGCAAACGGTGAGAGGAAGATGGTCTTGCCGTTGTGCTGGAAGTAGGAGAGTGAGAATGGACTCGTAATTATGCGGGAGGTGCCACCCCAAATGGCCACCGCCCCGGCTTCCAAAATTCCTAGAAATCCAACCATCACCACGATGGAGTTGATCTCCGGTTTTCCATACAGCGGACGGACGAGGACCCGTTCAGTTGCTCCCCCAATGACGAATCCAGCTGCCACCGAAATCGCCAGGCAAGCCCAGTAGTTGAGCCCGTGCTCAAGGAGCGTCATCCCGACATAGGTCGCGAACATCGCCATTGCTCCCTGGGCGAAGTTCAAGATATTGGTGGATTGCCAGACAATGACCAGGCTGAGTGCAATGAGGCCATACAGGACACCTTGGGTGACCCCCAGGAAGATGTCACCCATGACCCTTGACGTAAGGAGATCAATCATTCGGCCAGCCCCAAGTAGTACTGCCGGAGCTTCTCATCAGCGGCAACTTCGCTTGCGGTTGCATTGGCTGCAACAGAACCGAGGTGCAGCACGATTGCATGGTGAGCAATTCGAAGAGCACTCTTCGCATTTTGTTCAACGAGCAGCACCGCCAGACCTTGCGCGTCGCAGAGTTCCCGGATGGTCTCCATGAGCTCAACCGTCACCAAGGGTGCGAGGCCGAGCGACGGTTCATCAAGCAACAGGACCGAAGGTTTTGCGATGAGCGCCCTCGCCATTGCGAGCATCTGGCGTTCTCCACCGGACAGCGTCGCCGCATGCTGCGTTCGACGTTGGCCGAGAACGGGGAATTGTTCGTACTGCTCGGCGAGTCCGGCCTTCAGATCAACCTTGGCTGCCATTGCTCCAAGCCGCAAGTTCTCTTCAACGGTGAACTCTCCAATGACACCACGACCTTCAGGGACGTGCCCAAGTCCTCGGCGCGCGATGTCCTCAGTCTTTTCATTGGTGATCGCAACTCCCGCCATCGTGACGGTTCCTTCTTCGGGCTCAAGCAAGCCAGAGATGGTGCGAAGCAGCGTGGTCTTCCCCGCGCCATTCGCTCCAAGCACGGCAGTGATGGCTCCGGGCTCCGCCGTGAAAGAGACATTCCGGAGCGCCTTGATGGCCCCATAGGACACTGAAAGGTTCTCGACGGCAATCGCTGCGGTGGTCACTGTTCAACACCGAGGTAGGCGGCCAAGACTTCTGGGTGGCTTCGGACTTCGGCGGGAGTTCCTGAAGCAATGACCTCGCCAAAGTTGAGAACGACCAAACGATCGACAAGTGGCATCACGAAATCCATGTTGTGCTCAACGAGGAGCACGCCCATGTCGGCCTTGAGTGACGTGATCAATGCGGCGAATTCATCGAGCTCGCGTTCGTCGAGCCCTGATGCAGGTTCGTCGAGCAACAGCAAGGTAGGTGAACCCATGAGCGCCCTAGCGACCGAAACCTTCTTGGCAATGCCGTAGGGAATGGATCCCGGAAGCATCGAAGCAAATTGAGCAACTTCGAGGCGCTCGAGTGCGGCGAGTGCATCAGCCTTCAACTGCTTCTCGCTCTTCCCAGCGCTTGGAAGTCCGAGGAGGCCGCGAAACGCACCACCACCAGGCCGAATCTGTCCGCCCGCCATCACGTTTTCGAGAATGGTGAGGTGGTCAAACAGCCCTACGCCTTGCAGAGTTCTCGCAACGCCAATGGAAGCTAAATCATGAGGTTTTGGTTGCGTGACACCGCGGTCTGGGAAATCAACCGTGCCAGTCGTTGGAGTGACAAACCCACAGGCAACGTTGAATGCCGTGGTCTTGCCCGCACCGTTCGGACCAATGAGTCCAACGATCTCTCCTGAAGAGACGTCAAAGGACACGTCACTCAGTGCGCGAAGGCCACCGAATTCAACGGAGACACTCCGAAAGGCGAGGCGAGGGGCTTGGGTGCTCACAGGTAGGCGATGCTAGTGCGCTCCCGACATGGATTGGTCGAGCGATCCTGTACCCTTGGCTCTGCCTCAAAGGACTGCAACTTGGTGTGAAGACATCCAAGGAGGAGCACGAGAGGCCAGGAGAGGTGCGAGAGCGGCCGAATCGGACTCACTGCTAATGAGTTGTCTGTTGAAAGACGGACCCAGGGTTCAAATCCCTGTCTCTCCGCCAGATGGAGTGCCAACCGAGTGGGAAACCCTCGGATTGGCATTCTCTGCCGCCACCTCAAGGTAGGCGTTGGTTCGTTTGACACGGGGTAGGTTGGATCGGCCATGTTCTTCCCTCCCCACTTCGATTGCTTCGACGGCGCAGTTCCGGTGACGAAATGACGAAGACCTACTGGGTCGAGACCCTCGGCTGTCCGAAGAATCACGTTGACTCCGACAAAGTCACCGGACAACTGCAGCGAGACGGCTACGTCGCAGCTACCTCGCCAGAGTCCGCTGATCTTGTGGTGGTCAACACCTGCGCCTTCATTGAAGAGGCCCGCCAAGAGTCCATTGATGTCATCTTGGAGATGTCAGATCGTCGAACTGACGCTGCGCGTCTCGTGGTGACGGGCTGCATGGCCGAGCGCTATGGCGATGAACTCACTGAGGCACTTCCAGAGATTGATCTTGTCGCTGGCTTTGGTGAGTCGCTGACCACACCAGTTCCGGTGGCGCTCGGAAAGAAGTCACATGCCAAGCGGACGAGCGAGCTCCTGGAACTCCCGAGGACGCCAGTCGACGTTCCTTGGGCATACCTCAAGGTGGCGGAAGGTTGCGACCGAATTTGTGGATTCTGCGCGATCCCAAGCTTTCGAGGTCCTCAACGATCAAGGACCGTTGCTTCGCTGCTTTTAGAGGTCGAGTCCCTCCAGCGTGGTGGCACGCCGCCGCTGCGAGAAGTGATTTTGATTGCACAAGACCTCGCTTCGTTCGGCCGCGACCGAAGTAGCGGGCGAACAGGTGATGCTGATGACTTCGCTCGAGCCGCTGTCCCTGGCGAGCAACCCATTGTTGAGGTGCTCCGTGCGCTCAAAGGCTCCGTTGATTGGGTCCGCCTGTTGTACCTCTACCCGTCGGGGCTTACGCCAACACTGATCGAGGCAATGATCGAAAGCGGAATGCCGTATTTCGATCTCTCACTGCAGCATGTGACGAGGCCAATGCTGAAGCGCATGCGTCGTTTTGGTGATGGTGACAAATTCTTAGAACGAATCTCGACGATTCGGAGCCTTGCTCCAGACGCTGCGTTTCGCTCCAGTTTCATCGTTGGCTATCCGGGCGAAACCGAAGCCGACCACGACGCATTGCTGGAGTTTGTTGAAGAAGCCCAACTTGATTGGGCTGGATTCTTCCCGTTCTCACCTGAAGTTGGCACCTACGCAGCAGATCTTGAGCACCAGGTTCCTTCCGAACTTGTTCAAGAGCGGATGCGTGAGGTGACCGAAGCCCAGGACGCAATTACCTGGGCGAAACGAGATGCACTGGTCGGAACGACCTGCACCGTGCTTATTGACCGACCCGGGCGTGCACGGTCAACAAGGGAAGCGCCAGAAATTGATGGAGTCATCGTCGTGCCTGAGCATCTTGAGGCTGGCACGATGGTGGAGGTGGAGATTGTGGCCGCCATTGGAACGGACCTCGAAGCCGTTCCAGCTCGAAGGGGGGACCAATGAGCGAGACGCATCTGAGATCGCAGCACTTTGGCGAGACGGCGATCATGACGCCTGCCAACGCGATCACCGTCGGCAGACTCCTTCTGACTCCGTATTTCATTTACCTCTTCGTCACCGCGGGCGCCACGTGGTTAACGGCGGTAGTCGGCGCGATCGTTGCCTTCTCTGACGGCATTGATGGTGTGGTTGCGAGACGACAAGGAGCGACTCGATCCGGAGCGTTTCTTGATCCCCTCATCGACAAAGTGGTCATCATGGCCTGCTTCATCGCAGTTGCCTCTGAGGGGAAGCTCCCTTGGATACCAATCATCATCATTGGACTCCGTGAAATCGCGATGACGATTTACCGTTCCGTCGTTGCCAAAGACGGAATCTCCATTCCAGCCAGAACGTCTGCCAAGTGGAAGACCTTCGTGCAGGACTTTGCTATTGCCTTTGTCTGTCTGCCACCAACGGCAAATCTGCACTGGCTCCATCTCGCTACCATCTGGCTCGCAGCGCTCCTTACGGTCACGACGTTCATTCAGTACATCGTTGACGGTCGAGCAGCCAGCCGCTCCGTCGCATGAGGGTCGAGGTCTTAGCAGTAGGAACTGAGCTCCTTCTCGGACAGATTTCGAATACCAATGCCGCTTGGCTGGGCCAAGAGTTGGCGGCCATTGGCGTCGACGTGCACTTCGGCCAAGTCGTGGGCGACAATCACGCCCGCATTGTTCGGTCCCTTCGAACGGCACTCGCTCGCAATGATGGGGTGATTATGTGTGGGGGGCTTGGCCCCACCCAAGATGACATCACGCGAGAAGCAATCGCCGAAGTGATGAACGTCGAGCTGGTTCGTGACCAAGAGTTGGTCACCACGATTGCTGGGTTCTTTTCATCACGCGGACGAGACATGCCGGCAAATAACGCCCGCCAGGCAGATGTTCCCGCTGGGGCAACGATCATTCGTCAAGCTCGAGGAACTGCACCCGGCCTCATCTGTCCGGTTGGGAACAAAGTCGTCTATGCCGTTCCTGGTGTCCCCTATGAGATGTCGGAAATGTTTGAACGCGCCATTGCCCCTGACTTGAAGGAGCGCTTGGCCGACGAGGGCATGACCGCGACCATCACCTCGAAGGTGCTTCGAACGTGGGGAACCTCTGAATCTGGTTTAGCTGAAGCGCTCAACGAACGGTTTGATGTGTTGGCCGACGGTCACCTCCCTGTCACGATCGCGTTCTTGGCCAGCGGCATTGAAGGCATCAAAGTTCGAATCACCGCCAAAGGCGATGCCGATGCACATGCTCAAGAGCTCTTGGCGACTGAAGAAGCCGAGGTTCGAGCGATCTTGGAACGGAGTTTCGGCGACATCGTCTTTGGTGTCGATGACGAAACCATGGAAGTTGCTGTTTCGAAGTGCTTGCTGCGACGTGGTTTGACGCTCGGTCTCGCTGAATCGGTGACTGGCGGCATCATTGCCTCACGGCTCGTGGATGTGGTTGGGGCGAGTGCGTGGTTCCGCGGTGGTGTTGTTTCCTACGCAAGCGACGTGAAGTTCAACGTGCTTGGGGTTACTGAAGGCCCGGTCGTTTCTCCGGAAGCAGCCATTGAGATGGCTGTTGGTGCTGCTCGTGTTCTCGGCGCAGATTGTGGTCTTTCCATTACGGGAGTAGCTGGCCCTGAGCAGCAAGACGATCATGAGGTCGGCACCGTCTTCGTTGGCATTTCGGTTCCCGGTACCGAGCCCTTTGCGACTCGTCTTCAGATGCCAGGCGACCGGGCTCGGATCCGGCAGTACAGCGCTATCAGTGCGCTTGACCTCTTACGTCGGGCTCTCGACTGACGTTCCAGCGCGGAAGTTGCCGGGTATTCCACGAATACGAACATCTGTTCGCTAGAGTGATACTCGGTCGGCTGATGTGTCGGCGAAGTACACAGCACACCCAGTCCGTAAGTTGCTGCCAACACGGAGCTCGAGAGAGGGAAGCACATGGCTGAAGACAAGGACAAGGCACTCGACGTAGCGCTTGGTCAAATTGAAAAGCAGTTCGGCAAGGGTGCAATCATGCGCCTTGGCGAGAACCTCCATATGAATGTCGAGTCCATTCCAACGGGATCACTCGCTCTTGATATGGCACTCGGCATTGGTGGCCTCCCACGGGGTCGGATCGTCGAGATCTATGGACCTGAAGCTTCTGGAAAGTCGACGCTTGCGTTGCACGTTGTTGCTGAGGCACAGCGCCTTGGTGGCCGGGCCGCCTATGTCGACGCGGAACACGCACTTGACCCTCAGTATGCGAAGTCAATCGGCGTGGCCATTGATGATCTGTTGATCTCCCAGCCAGATACTGGCGAGCAGGCGCTCGAGATCACCGACATGCTCATTCGTTCGGGAGCACTCGACGTCATTGTCGTCGACTCCGTTGCCGCCCTTACGCCAAAGGCGGAGATTGAAGGGGACATGGGCGACTCTCATGTCGGTCTCCAAGCGCGCCTCATGTCCCAGGCACTGCGAAAGATCACGTCGAACCTCTCGAAGTCACAGACGATTCTCATCTTCATTAACCAGCTTCGACAGAAGATTGGCGTGATCTATGGCTCACCAGAAGTCACCTCCGGTGGACAAGCACTCAAGTACTACTCGTCAGTTCGCATTGACATTCGGCGCATCGAAGCGATCAAGGATGGAACTGATGTTGTTGGGAACCGCACTCGAGCCAAGGTCGTAAAGAACAAGGTTGCCTCGCCGTTCAAGCAGGCCGAGTTCGACATCATGTACGGCAAGGGCATTTCAAAGGAAGGTTCTTTGCTTGATGTTGGTGTAGAGCTTGGACTCATCAAGAAGGCCGGAGCCTGGTTCACCTATGAGGGTGAGCAGCTCGGTCAAGGTCGCGAGAATGTGAAGAACTTCCTTCTCGAGAACCCGACCCTCATGAATGAAATTGATGGTCGAGTTCGTGAGCACCTCTCCCCAGCACTTGACGAGGAGTTCGCCAGCATCGGACTTGATGACGACGAGCCCATCAGCCTCAACTGAGCAGCTCGGTATCGCGAAGATCGCCGGCCCAGTTGGGCCGGCGATTTCGCATTCAGAGGGCGAGGACTGCTCGAAGAGATGATTGAAGGAGGAACGGTAGGGTTCCCGTCGTGACTTGGGTTCGCCGCCTTCCCCGTTCAACACGCACCTTGCTCGGTCAAGCAATGCGCTGGGGAAGAAGCGCCGCAGTTGATCTTGGAACGATTGGTCCTGATGATGAAGCTGGAAAGAAGTTTGGCTTCCTTGGAAAAGGTGCGGCACTCTTGTGGCCCCAGGGGTCGATCTACAACGAGCACTGTCTCTCGGTTGGCGCGGAAACCCTGATTGGTCCGAATGTTTGCCTCACTGCCGGGATGGCTCCTGGTCAGGAAATGGTGACCAGTCCCGTGGTGTCGATTGGTGAACGTTGCATTATTGGCCGAGGGAGCCACATCATTGGACACTGGAGCATCGTCCTTGGCGATGACATCCAAACAGGTCCGTATGTGTACATCACCGACCAAAATCATGTGTACACCGATCCTGTTGAACCAATAGGTCGCCAGTGGCCGGTTGAAGCTGCGGTCTCGATTGGGTCCGGATCATGGCTTGGCGCAAACGTCGTGGTGCTTCCCGGGACGACGATTGGTGAACACTGCGTCGTCGCTGCCGGAGCAGTTGTTCGAGGTCATGTTCCTGACCGATGTGTCGTGGCCGGGGTGCCAGCCAAGATCGTTCGGCGATGGAGCAAGGACGAGGGGTGGATGTCGGTTGACCACGAGGTTCCGCTGGCCTGAGCGAGACCTGTAGCCGTCCTACAGTGTGTTCGTGGCGAGTGCTCCTTCAATTGTGGTGACCGTCTCTGGGACGGACCGTCCTGGGGTTGGTGCATTGCTTTGGCGGGTGCTCGATGAACTCGGTCACCCAATCACTGATATCGAGCAAATCACCGTTCGAGGGCAACTGCTTCTTTGCGCGGAAATCGATGCCCCCGCGGAGTCCGATCTCGAACAGATCTTGGAGCAATTGGCTGATTCAGATCTCGCGAGAGAACCCGGAATCTCTGTGACCGCTGTTCGATACGACGATCCAGTGGCCGCCGCACTCGGACCACGACAGATGGTCACGGTGGTCGGGCCGGAAATGACCGCCAAGTCGCTCGACGGCATCTTCTCCGCCATTGCAAGCCTCGGTGGAACGGTCGAACGCATTCAACACTTGGCGTCGTATCCAGTGACGAGCTACGAACTCACCGTCGCCGTTCATGATCCGTTGGCATTGCGGTCACGACTCATTCGTGCGAGCAAGAAGCTCGGCATTGATGTGGCGGTGCAAAAGGCCGGCCTCTACCGTCGGGCGAAACACCTCATCGTGATGGACGCAGATTCAACGCTCCTTCAAGGAGAAGTGATTGACGCCCTCGCCGCCAAGTGTGGTTGCGCTGAGGCCGTTGCGTCGATCACCGAACGCGCCATGGCAGGAGAATTGGACTTTGAAGCGTCGCTCCGAGAACGCGTGGCACTTCTCAAAGGCCTCCCAGATTCCGTGCTTGATGAGGTGGCGTCAGAGACGCTGTTGACTCCGGGAGCACAGACTCTTGTTCGCACGTTGCAGCGACTTGGGTATGTCGCTGCAATCGTCTCCGGAGGCTTCACGCAGATTATTAATCCGATCGCTGCGGAACTCGGCATTGATCTTGTCGCCGCCAACACCCTTGAAGTTGTTGATGGGATGCTGACCGGTCAGGTCATTGGACCCATTGTTGATCGTGCGGGCAAAGCCGAGGCACTTCGACGCTTTGCTGAGCGAGTTGGGGTCCCGGTCAATCAAACAGTCGCCATTGGCGATGGAGCAAACGACCTCGACATGCTTGGAGCCGCGGGTCTTGGGATCGCGTTCAATGCAAAGCCCGTCGTTCGAGATGCTGCGGACACGGCGCTGTCGGTTCCCTACCTTGATGCCGTCCTGTTCTTCCTTGGAATCTCCCGCAAGGAGATCGAGGCGGCAGATCTCGAGCCGTAAGGTTCCGTTGACGTCGTGACGTCTCGCTAGACGAAGAGGTCAGCCAACAGCTCCAAGCGGACTTCTGGAAATGACTCGGCAGTCGCGATGGTCATTCGCTCCGAGGCACCTTTTGGTGCGAAGCGACCAAATGCTTCGCTCCTTGTCGCTGCATCGGGCCACTGTGCGTAGCCAACGTACGTGCCGTCATCTGCCAAGTGGAGACGCGAACCGAAAGAGCCTCCCTCCACCAGAGCTTTCGTAACCTCCGTCCAGGCCGCAATGAAGTCCTGTTCCATGCCTGGATGAATGCGCCACCGGTACATCACCGCAAAGGTTCCTGGCTCCATGGTGGGACGACCTCTCTCGTTCAACGAAGTACTTCGACGCTACCGTCGAGGACAAGTTGAAGAACTACCGTGCAGCCGTGACCGAGGACTCGCAGAAACCACAACCAGTCTTGAGAATCGCTCGACCATCTCGTGATCTCGCTGCGACGTCGCACTTCTATCAAGTACTCCTAGGGCTCGAACGGCTTGGAGGGTTCGAGCAGCACAATGGTTACGACGGTTGCTTTCTTGGGTTCGTCGGTGCGACGTGGCATCTGGAATTGACGTTCCACAAGGACCATCAACCAACGCCATCGGTCGAAGATCTTCTCGTCTTCTACCTTGACCAAACCGCGATGGTTGACGTCGTTGCTCGTGCCTCGACGCTCGGCCTTGTGGCGGCCGCACACCCGAATCCCTACTGGGAGGCATCAGGTGCGGTTGGCTTCGTTGATCCAGATGGCTACTTCTTGATTCTTTGTCCGGAGGACTAACTGCATCCTCCGGACACAACGGTCCTAGAACAGGGTGATCATGTCCAAGCGCTCGCAAACTTCCTTCGTCAGCAGTGGCACGGCGTCCATGGCTGACATGTTCTCGACAACTTGCTCCGGAGTCGACGCACCCGTGATCACGGTCGAGACGTGAGGGTTCTTGAGGCACCATGCGAGTGACAGCTGCGACAAGGTGACGTCGAGCTCGTCGGCGATTGCCTTCATCTCGGCAACCTTCGCGTTCTTCGCTTCATCAGTGAGCATGTGCTTGAGCCACTCGTAGCCCGGCAAGGTTGCGCGGCTGCCCTCGGGGATTCCACCCAAGTACTTGCCGGTCAACAGGCCAGACGCAAGCGGTGACCAAGTCGTGAGGCCCAGTCCGATCTCGTCGTAGAGACGGGCGTATTCCTTCTCCACGCGGTCACGCCAGAACAAGTTGTATTGCGGCTGGTCCATGAGCGGCTTGTGGAGGTGATGGCGATCGGCAATGGCATAGGCCGCCATGATCTCGGCTGCTGACCACTCTGAGGTTCCCCAGTAGAGGGCCTTGCCCTGAGAAACCATGTCGGACATGGCCCACACGGTCTCTTCAATTGGCGTGTGTGGGTCAGGACGGTGACAGAACACGAGGTCAACAAAGTCGAGACCGAATCGCTCAAGGGATCCATCAATCGCCTGGGAAAGGTACTTGCGATTGAGCGTGTTCTTCATGTTCACTTCGTCGTGAAGACCCCAGTAGAGCTTCGTGGAGACGACGTAGCTGTGGCGGGCCCAACCAAGCTCTGAGATTGCTTCACCCATGATTCGCTCGGACTGACCAGCGGCGTAGCCCTCGGCATTGTCGAAGAAATTGACGCCCGCATCACGAGCTGCCGAGAGGCACTCCTTCGCGAGACCGGTGTCGAGTTGGGTGTTGAACGTCACCCACGAGCCGAAGCTCAGGGCACTGACCTTGAGGCCGGAACGGCCAAGATTGCGATACTCCATGGACAAGCACTCCTCGGTAGGCAACGGCATCGGTCTACCAGAGAAGCAACCACTTCGGTGCGCCTTCGTGTTGCACAGGTAGCGTTCTTCCTATGCAACGGCAGATGGAGTCGAGGGGCACGCAGCGTTGAGCGTTCTTGAAGCGCTTGGCCTTGATGAACTTCGACGCCAAGAAGCAGCTTTGGCCATGACCGTTGGTGCGGTTCTCGGTCGGGTGGTTCGGGTTGACCGAGGTATGGCAAGTCTCGAAACTGAAGATGGTCCGCTTCGAGTCGACAATGTTGCGGAACCGTTTCTCACCGTTGGCGACTGGGCCTTGATTGGGCAGACGACCGTTCGATTGGAGCGACGAACCGAGCTCGTCCGACGATCCGGTTACCGACGTGATGCTCGTCAAATCATGGCCGCCAATGTCGACGCGATTCTTGTCGTCCGTGCACTCGACACTGAGGTCCGAGTGAATCGGCTGAGCACCTTGGTCGTTATTGCCCACGAATCGGGTGCGGTTCCGTTGGTGGTCTTAACGAAAGCTGACGAATCGCCAAGTGTCGATGCCGCCTGCGAGATGGTTCGAGAGGGTCTTCCCGGGGTTGAGGTCATGGCGGTCTCGGTGACCTCGGGCTATGGACTCGGAGAACTTCGTGACTGGGTTCGCGATAAGACGGTCGTGCTGCTTGGCGAATCCGGAGCCGGAAAGTCAACGCTCACCAATTGGCTCCTCGGTGAAGAGCATTTGCTCACGACCGCAGTTCGTCGTGATGGCCAAGGCCGCCACACGACCACCCATCGTGAGTTGGTCGTGATTCCTGGAGGCGGGGTCGTGATCGACACTCCAGGGATTCGGGAAGCAGCTGCTGTTGGCGAGGGTGAAGGAGTGGAGCTCGCCTTCGCGGATCTGGCAGAACTCGCCGCAAGTTGCAGGTTTAGTGATTGCCGTCATCAGCACACGCCAGGATGCGCCATCGAGACAGCAGTTAAGGATGGAACCGTTGATGCGACACGGGTTGCCCAGTTCCTGGAAGAACTTGACGGCAGAGCCTGGATGGCGGAGCGACTGGAACTTCGGGCTCGCGCGGCCAAGCGCGGACGTCGTCGCTAGTTGCGTTCCCGAGCGACCGCCAGCCGTTGCAGCATCGGCAAATAGAACTCGAGCGGTTCAACGTTCAGGTCCACGACCTTTCCCGTGTCATCCCATCGACGAAGCGCAAGGGCGCCCTTGAAACCAGGGTGCGCTTCGAATCGTGCACACGCATCAGCATCGAGGAGGCCGCCTTGGGCGTTCAAGGTTGCCGCCGACGTTGGGCTCAGGTTGGTGAGGTAGTCAGGCTCAACCGTGCAGCGCCAGCGCTTTGCCGTCACGTGCAGTGCAACAGCCTGTGCGACATCAGGGCCAAAAATCGGGGACAACACTCTGGCGCCAATAGCTTCGTGGTGATCGTCATCGGTCTCGAGGTCAAAACGTGCATTCCCTTGGACGTCGGCAACGAGGTGGCCAACGTCATGCAAGAGTGCAGCGGCAATGAGTGGCTCAGGTGCTCCCTCCGTTGCCGCAAGCGCGGCACATTGCAAGCCATGCTCCAACTGGGTGACGTGCTCTCCGTAGTGCTCATTTCCCTTTGCGGCGTAGAGCGCGAGGAGCTCGTCAACGGTCTGAGGAGTCGTCATACGGCCCTGCCTTCGAAGTCCTGAATGAGGCTGAGTCGCACGAGATCTCCGCTTGCAGGGTCGGCAAATGCTTCCAGTTTGGCGGCGTAGTAGGCATCACGGAGGTTGCCTTCAGAGACGCCGTTGTAGGTGGGGTAGAGCGCACGTCGATCGCGCTCAGACAGATTCGGGCCGCTGCGATGAGGGGTGAGCGCAGAGAAGAAGAGGGTTTCGCCTGCTCGAAGTTCGAGGGGTTGGAAGTTGAGCTCGCTCACAACGCCAAAGTCGATGCATCCACGTTCATCTTGTGGGAGGAGCTCGCCGTGAGCACCGCTGACAACTTCAAGACATCCATTGGCAATGGTGGCGTCATCGACGGCGACCATGACGGAGAGCACGCGCGCAACAAACGGGTAAGCAGGCTGATCTTGGTGAGGGGCAAATCCCGCTCCACCGACCAACTTGTAATTGATCTTCTCTTTGTAGATCAGTGCCTCCTCCCCGAGAAGTTCGCCCGCAACACGAGCGATGTCTCCATCTGCGAGGACACGGTTCAGCAGTGGAGAAAAGGGGAGGAAGTTCTCAGTGCGGGCCAACTTTGGACCGCTGTCCGTCATTTCGCGGTGATGGAGCCAAGGACCACCTTCTGGAAGTGCTGCGACCTCGTCAACGGCCTGCTGCAACTCCAGCACGGTGCAGCCAAGGAGGTGATCAACCTTCACCCATCCGTGGGTGACGAAGTGTTGGCGCTCTTGCTCGGAGGAAATCGAGGTCACACGTCGAGCCTATGACCAGTTCCTCGCTCGGGTCGTCAGCCGACGTAGACCCGATACGCCGTGATCCAATTCGTCGCAATCGCTCGTTGGGCAACTGTCAATGGGACAATGCCGGCACAAACGAGCGCGTGGAGTCGGTTCTCAAGCGTGTCCTTTGTTCGAGCACCATTGACACTTGAATACGGCTCTGGCCACAGGTTCCTCTCGGCGGTAGGACTTCCACCGAGTTCGAGTGAAATCAAGTGATCCTCTTCGTAGTCCGACGTTGAGAAATCTCCCCCAACGGCATAGCCGGAATGCAACTGCCGCACTTTCAGCGCATGGGTATAGGAGGAAGGAGGTCGTACGGTCGAGGTATAGCCAGACACGCAGATGGTCGTTCGAAGATTCTTTTGCGTGACCCTCGGGTCAATGGCCCCAGGAGTCCGACTGGCAATTGGGAGTGACGGATTTCGAACGGCAGCACTCAAGAGGGATGGACTCATCGCAACGAGGGTGGTGATCGCGATCACGACGAAGGAAAGTTTGCGCTTCATGGTCGTCTCCTTGGGAGCGTGAAGGATCGATCGGCGAGCGTCCCCATGGCATAGGGGCCGTAGAGGCCCGCAAACATTTCACG
>CAIQUD010000103.1 GCA_903874965.1 uncultured Actinomycetes bacterium
CGTCGTCGATCGCAGTTCGTCAATCGATACTCCGGCCTGTCGAACTTCTTCTGCTCCCTGTGGATCGAGCCAGAGTTCGAGAAGTTCCGAGGTCGCTTCTGGATGGAACTGCACAGCAAGATTGCGTCGAAGCGAAAATGCTTGCAGTGCTCGAGGTGACGTTGCGAGGATGGCGGACTCGAGCGGTGGAGCGATCTCATCAAAGTGATATTGGAACCACCAACCTGGAGCAATCACTTGAGGCGCAGACGACTGGACCTCGAACCATCCAATTTCATGGTCTTGAGCACGTGTCACCGAACCGCCGTGGGCAATGGCAAGGGCTTGAGCACCGAAGCAGACGCCAAGCACAGGAACACCAGCTTGATCGGCTTCTTTCAGTGCCCTGACTTCACGATCAAACCAAATCCCGATCGTTGGGTCGTAGACCGACCAAGGCGATCCAAGCGGGACGACGACGTCATACGAGGTGAAATCAGGGAGCTCGACATCAACGTTTGGCGTGCTCCATTGGTCTTCAGGCACAATCTGAAACAAGGAAATATCAAAGCCGCGCTCAACAAAACGCGTCGCCAACGGACCAGGGGGCGACACATGATCATGCTGGAGAAACAAGACATTCGGCACCCGTCCATGGTGCCACGGGTTGGCAAGGAGCGCGACGGTTGAGCACTCGTGATTGGAAGAATCTTCTGGCTGCTCAATGAGGGAGCACCGAAGAATTGGCTAGGACTGAGGAGCTCTCCACATGCCCCAGACAGAGGGTCCGCCATTTGGAAGCGGGATCTCTTCGGTGACTTCAAACCCGAACCGTCGGTAGTACGGCACGTTGCGATCCTTTGACGACTCAAGATAGGCCGGAAGTCCTTCTTCATCGCACCGAGTCAGGATTGGTTGAAGGAGCGCCGCACCAATACCCAAACCCTGAGACGCTGGATCAGTTCCAAGGACTCCGAGATACCAATGGGGTTCGGTTGGATGGCGCTTCTCAATGGTGTCGAGCACTTTCAGGGCTTGTTGCACTTTGAGGCCGAAACTCTGCAGCATTGGTACTGCCTGGCTAAGAATCTCGAGCGGGCTGAAGGTTGCATGTCCAGGAGGCGCCCACATCGACACTCCAGTGACGCCAGCGGTCGTGAACGTCGAGCCTTGCTTTAGGTAATGGGCCTTCAGAAATGTCCCAAAGAGACGCTCTACCTTCTTGAGCCTTCTGGCCTCATCGGGAAAAAGAAAGAGCTGGACGGGGTCATCGAAGAACGCACGACCGAGCGTTGCGCACATGGCCCTCAGGTCATCCTTCGTTGCTAGGCGAACGTCAATTGGTTCAACCATCGAGCGTCACGCCATCAAGGGCACTGCGCAGCTCACCAATGAAGGTCGCGGCGCCCTCAGGCCCGCCACCTTCCAAGAGTCGCCGAACAAGAGCGGAACCAACAATGGCGCCATCAGCCACTCGAACAACGGCCGCAGCCTGTTCGGGGGTCGAGACACCGACACCAACGCAGACGGGCAACGTCGTGAATGGACGAACTTTTGCAACAACCGCATCAACCTCGAGTGAGGCATCATCGCGTTCCCCAGTCACGCCCATTCGGCCAACCGCATAGAGAAAGCCTCTGCTTCGTTCGCAAATTGCCTTTGCTCGTTCGGTCGATGTTGATGGCGCAACGAGGAGAACTGGATCAATGCCAACCCGCTCTGCCGCCTTCTCCCAAGCACCAAATTCCTCAAGTGAGAGGTCGGGAATGATGCAACCTGTCACGCCAACTTCCTGAAGTCGACCCGCAAATCGATCGAGCCCTGCCCGATAGACGAGATTGAAGTAGGTCATGACGACAAGCGGTGTGTCGAGTTCCAACCGCCCAAGATCGTTCAGCACTGATTGAGGCGTCGTTCCGCGTTCAAGTGAAACGACCGCTGCCTCTTGGATCACCGGCCCATCCATAATGGGGTCAGAAAATGGAAGGCCAATCTCAATGGCGTCAGCGCCGGCGTCGGCAATTGCCTGCACTGTCTCAAGCCAATCCTCGCTCTGGCCCGCCATCACATACGGAATGAGCAGCTTTTGCTTGGCAGCAACTCGCTCGCGTAGACGAACTTCAAGACGCGGTCGACTCACTGGAATCGTCCCTTTGCTTGAAGAATCTCCCGAACCTGTGCGACGTCCTTGTCGCCTCGACCTGACATGTTGAGGAGCACGGTTGATCCCTTTGGAATCTGCCTTCCGGCTTCTCGAATGATCCACGCCAAGGCATGGCTGGGCTCAAGTGCAGGAATGATCCCCTCGGTATTGCTGAGACGCTCAAGGGCATCGAGAACTTCGTCGTCATCCGCTGTTGAATAGATTGCCCTCCCAATCGAGGCAAGATGCGCATGTTCTGGACCAATGCCTGGATAGTCGAGTCCGGCTGAAATTGAGTGGGCCTCAAGAATCTGGCCTTCCTCATCTTGAAGAATCTGGGACATCATCCCGTGGAGAACGCCCGGAATCCCAGAAGCGATTGCTGCGCCACCAAGGGCTTCGACGCCAATGAGCTTCGATCGAGAATTAGCGAATCCGCTGAACATTCCTGCAGCATTGGATCCTCCTCCAACACAGGCAACGACGAAGTCTGGGACGTCGTCGAGCATGCTTTGCGACTGTTCACGAGCCTCCGTGCCAAGAATTGATTGGAACTCACGAACCATCCACGGAAATGGATGCGGCCCCATGACGGATCCGAGGCAGTAATGGGTGTCTGCAACATGGGAGACCCAGGTCCGCATGGCCTCATTGACCGCATCCTTCAAGGTTCGTGACCCTGACGTCACAGGATGAACCGTTGCGCCGAGCAACTCCATTCGAAACACGTTCAATGCCTGTCGCTGAGTGTCGACTTCTCCCATGTACACCGTGCACTCAAGTCCGAGCAATGCAGCGGCGGTTGCCGAAGCAACGCCGTGCTGTCCAGCGCCGGTCTCCGCGATCATCTTGGACTTGCCCATGCGTTTCGTAAGGAGCGCTTGACCAATGACGTTGTTGATCTTGTGGCTCCCTGTGTGTGCAAGGTCCTCTCGTTTCAACAGCAGCGTGATGCCAAGGTCTTCTGAAAGCCGCTTGCAATGCGTGATCGGCGTTGGGCGACCACCGAAGGAATGGAGGACCTCCTCGAACTCGGCATGAAACACCGGATCTGCCCAAGCATCACGAAAGGCCTCTTCGAGCTCAAGGCAAGCGGGCATCAGCGGTTCCGGGGCAAATCGCCCACCAAAATCACCAAACCAACCAGCCTTGGTTGGCTCCGCCATTGGTGTTTGAACAACTTCAGTCACTCATTCCCCCAGTCGTAGGGCTCATCGTCAGTGTCGATCCTGTGAATCGTCACGGTCTCGTAGGCGGCCTTCGCATTGTTGATGAAATCTCGAAGGAGCAGCGCATCTTTGCGACCCGGCTCGGCCTCGACCCCAGAGCAGACGTCGACGCCAAACGGCTTCAGATGGGTAATGGCGATGCCGACGTTCTCTGGCCGAAGTCCGCCGGCGAGAATCATGGCCCCACTGTCTCGAACGCCCTCGATGATTGACCAATCGAACAGCTCGCCCGATCCAGGGTCCGGACCATCGAGGAGAAATTGCTTGGCACCATACGACCGAAAATTCGCCACTTCGGGATCGCCTGCCACAAAGGACTTAATCACGTAACCAACTTGATCGGCAATAAAACGACAATCATCTCGAGATTCAGTCCCATGGAGTTGAACAGCGGAGAGTCCGAGATTTGCAGCGATCTCGATGACGTCCCCAATCGGCTGATCTCGAAAGACCCCAACCGTCATGACGCCATCGGGAAGCCGTCTGATGATGTCGACAGCTTGGGTCTCGGTGACATTTCGCTTTGATGGGGCAAAAATGAAACCGAGCGCCGTAGCTCCGAGCCCAACTGAAAGCAGTGCATCGGGCTCATTGGTGATGCCACAGATCTTGATGAACGGTTCAGTCATGACGCGTCGACCCGGTGTCGAATTGGTGCACCGACGAGTGCCCGTGTCGCCGCCACACGATCCGTGGCCTTGACCAAGATCTCACCGACAAGGATCGCCGAAAACCCAGCATTGGCCATCGTGCGTGCATCGTCTTCGCCTCGAATACCCGACTCGGCAATGGCAACCACTGAAGACGGAATGGACGCCGCAAGCCGAACGGCACGCTCGGGGTCGATGGTGAAGGTCACGAGATCTCGTTGATTGACGCCAATCATGGCGACATCGAGCTCGAGTGCACGCTCGAGCTCGCGCTCATCGTGGACTTCTACGAGAACGTCGAGATCAATCTCATGAGCAAGGCGAGCAAATGACGAGAGTTCGTCATTAGAGAGTACCGCCGCAATGAGAAGCACGGCATCTGCTCCCATGCATCTCGCATCAGCAATATCGAGTGCCGACACGGTGAAATCCTTGCGAAGCACTGGTAGATCCACCGTGGCTTGCACCAGTTGCAAATCCTCCATTGATCCACTGAAGAAATGCTCATCGGTGAGCACTGAGCAGCAACTCGCTCCGCCGTCCTTGTAGGCAAGCGCGAGCTCAGCAGGATCAAGGTGAGGCACGAGTGGTCCAAGTGAAGGTGAGGCACGCTTCACTTCTGCGATGACCGCAAGCCCTTCGTGGGAGGAAATTCTTGCGGCAAAGCCACGCGGAGGCCGTGTGTGGTGTGCGGTGGCGACAACGTCATCGAGTGAACGCGAGTCAAGAGCAGCCGCTTGGCGATGGCTCGCCACAATGCCCGACAGGTAGGTCTCCACAGGATCCAGCGTAGTGGTTCACCACCAAGCGCAACCTTGGCTCAACCTCGGTTACAACGCCTAATCGCTGAGAACTTGTGGGATCTCTTCAACGTCTACGTCGACACCAGAGGCAGTGGTCAGCACCGTTGGGACGTTGATCGTTCGATGGAACATCCCCAAACCGAGGATTCCGCCGATTCCTGAGTCAACCACTGAGGTGACCGTTCCGCGACGAGCTCCAGATTGCTCGTCGGTGAACGTGTCGCCGACGTTCACGACCGAGGAACTTGTGATGCGGCGAAGCTGGAACGGGACATTTGCTCCTCTGGCATCAAGGCGAGCCACCAATTCCTGTCCGGTGTAGCAACACTTGGTGAAGCTGACCGAGCGCTGGACGAGGTCAGCCCCGAGTTCAGCTGGAATGGTTTCCGTCGTAATCTCCGCCCCAAAGGCAGGAAGGTAGTCCTGCAGGCGACGTCGCTCGACGTCGAGTACCTGCAGTTCGGTAGCGCCGTTGGTTCCAAGGTCAGAAGCGTTGATCGTGAGGATCCCCGATCCAAGCGGTCGGCTTGATGCCCAACCTGAAGGCACTTCATCGAACCACCACCGAACGGTCCAAGGCGCCACCTCCATTGTGACCTTGACCCTGAAACAGAACCGCTTGAGTCGAGAGATGACCAATTCCTCGGCAAGTTCGTCACACTCAAGGACGAGGTCGCCATCAACGTTATGCACGCCGACAATGTCGACCAATTTTCCATCTGGATTGAGCAACAGTGATTGCACGCCATGTTGAGGGGTAATGCCGCCCAAGTCCTGACTGAGTTGGCCCTGAAGGAACGATGCCGCATCGGCACCTTGGAGGAGGATCACCGAACGCTTGAGGATCGACGTTGATGGCGACAAGGTCACTCCGTTGTCCGAGATGCGGTGAGTTGTCGTGCAACGAGGATTGCCGCACGCACTGCTGCCATCTTGTGGAGGCATTCCGCGTCTTCGCTCGCTGGATCTGAATCAGCCACAATTCCTGCCCCTGCTTGAATCGAAGCTCTTCCATCGGGGGTAACAACGAGGGTCCGGATTGCAATCGCGGTATCGAGATTCCCATCGAAGTCGAGATACCCAACCACGCCGCCATAGACCCCGCGACGAGTTGGTTCAAGTTCATCAATAATTTGCATTGCCCGAACCTTCGGGGCTCCCGACAGTGTTCCTGCTGGAAGCGTCGCACGAAGCACGTCAATCGGTCCTTGACCAGCCGCAAGGGTTCCCGAGACCTGTGAGGTCAGGTGCATGATGTGGCTGTAACGCTCCACCACCATCACCTCATCAACCTTCTCGGTTCCAAACTGCACGACTCGCCCAAGGTCGTTTCGGGCAAGGTCGATCAACATGACGTGTTCTGCAACTTCTTTTGGATCCTCGACGAGTTCAGCCGCAAGCCGCAGGTCTTCTTCATCAGTCCTGCCACGGGGTCGAGACCCAGCAATTGGCCGAGAGATGACCACGCCATCCCTCAATCGAACGAGTGGTTCAGGCGATGATCCGGCAACGGTCAGCGCACCAAGGCGAAGGAAGTACAAATACGGGCTTGGATTGAGAAGCCGTAACGCCCTATACACATCAAAGGGATCGGCATCGAGAACAAGATCAACGCGCTGCGAGAGCACGACCTGGAAAATGTCGCCTGCCGTGATGTACTCCTTCGCAACGGCGACCGCCTGGCAAAAGGCATCTGACGACATGGTCCGCTGGACGTCGAGATCCATTGGATCAACCGTCGAAGGAACCTGCTCGGCACGGTGTGGGACTGGCCGAAAGCAATCTGCGGTCAACGTTGCGAGGCGCTCAGACGCCGTTGCCCGAAGTTCCTCTTCGTCGTCGCCTTCATGGAGCGCGACGTTGACGACAAGAACGATTCGCTGTCGCCAATGATCAAAAATGGCGACTTCGCCAAGCAACATGAAGATTGAATCTGGGTGATGGAGATCGTCGAGCGGAGGATGCTCAAGACGCTCAACCTCACGAACGACGTCGTAGCCGAGATACCCGACCAACCCTCGAGCAAGCGGAGGGAGATCGGCAATTGCCTGACCGTGAAAGTGTTGAATCAGAGAGTCGAGCGCATGTAACATGCCGTGATTGAGATCAATCTCACCCGGAAGATCGCCCGTTGCGCTGACGATCCCATTCATTGAGGTCAGCGATGCAAGAGGGTGTCGTCCAACAAATGAGTAGCGGCCCCAACGCTCTCCACCTTCAACTGATTCGAAGAGGAACCCTTCACCTTCTCCAACGATTGATGAGAACGTGGCAACTGGTGTCAGTGCATCGGCGACATATTCCGCCGAGACCGTGACGAGGCGCTCGGTGACGTGAACGGCTCTCATTCGAATTCGCCCGGTTCAACGTCAAAGCAACTCCGTGCTCCAGTGTGACAAGCACCTTGCCCTATTTGGTGCGCCTGAATGAGCAGTGTGTCCCCATCACAATCCATGCTGATCGACTCGACCACCTGGACATTCCCTGACGTCGCACCCTTTGGCCACAACTCGTGTCGCGAACGAGACCAAAAGACCGTATGTCCCGTATCGAGGGTCTGTTGGAGTGAAGTGGCATTCATCCATGCCACCATGAGGACTCGGCCGTCAACGGCATCTTGGATGACAACAGGAACGAGCCCCTGCTCGTTGTAGCGAACCTCACCAATCTTCAGCTGCCTCGGCTCGCTCATAAGTAAAGTCCCGTCCCTGAATCAATCCGAGTTGACGCTACGGCATGCACATCGCGCTCTCGAAGCAGTACATATTCCTCGCCCTGCAGCTCAACTTCGAATCGATCCTCTGGATTGAATAAGACTGTGTCACCAATCTTCACGGTTCGAACATGCGGTCCAACAGCAACCGTTTCTGCCCACGTCAAACGTTTTGCAAGTTGGGCCGTCGCTGGGATGAGAATTCCCGCTCGGGATCGGCGCTCCCCTTCGCTTTGGGAGACTTGAACGAGGACACGGTCGAACAAGACAGTGATTGGCAGAAGTTCAGACACGCACTGACGGTAGCGCAGCAGGGGAACATCGAGTCGCGGCTCTGTCGACTCCACTCGCTCCAAAAGTCTCGCTCGGACCAACCCTCAACCTGACCGGGACCTATGGTCGTGCCATGGTTGCGTCGTTGCCTCCACCTCCACAACCTCCTTCTCCACCTGGCTCAACTCCTCCATTTCGACTTCAGCTCGTGCGATCGCTCTTGACGGCTCCCCGATGGGTGCAAATTCTTGGAGTCGCATATGTCGCAACGGTCGGAACGTTTGCTGGGGTTGGTGCAGCTGACCCCTTCATCAAGTGGCCACTGCTTCTTGCAGCCGGTCTCACGCTCCCAATTGGTGTGCTTGGGATCATTGCCTTCTACGGCATTACTGCGTTCGCTCAGCCATTGCACCTCTTCCACGCTGGGACCTACACGGAGGTCTGTTCGGCAAATGGCAACTGTCATGGGACCGATGGCATGAGAGGACTCTGGCTTGGCGTCGTTGTTGGCGTGCTCTACGCAGTGTTGGCGACGCTGAACTTCTCTGTCGGCGTGTTGGTTCTGCGTCGTTCACGCGTACCAACGACTTGCGTGTTGGTCACTGCCCTCGATAGGGGCTCGGTCGAATCGTGAGTCCAGCATCTCGCATTGCTGCCTTGGCCTCATCAATTCTGAATTCACTCGAGTGGAAAATCGATGCGGCGAGGACGGCGTCAGCGCCTCCAGTCGTCACGCCCTCAACAAGATGATCAAGCGTTCCGACTCCGCCCGACGCGATCACTGGAAGATCAATGGTGGTAGTTGCCAGCTGCAGGAGTTGAAGGTCATAGCCAGCTCGGGTTCCATCACGATCCATGGACGTGAGAAGGATCTCCCCTGCGCCAAGCTTTGCAACCGTCTCGAGCCACTCAACGAGATCCAAACCAGCGGGGCGGCGTCCACCGTGGGTCACGACGCCGTAACCATCGTCTCCTCGCTTTGCATCAATGGCGACGACCACACACTGGCGCCCGAACTCCTCCGCAAGTTCCGCAACGAGGCCAGGCCGTGCCACTGCCGCTGAATTCACCGAGACCTTGTCCGCACCCGCACGAAGCAAACTCCGTGCATCTTCAACCGACCGCACACCTCCACCGACGGTCAGTGGGATGAACACCGTCTCGGCCGTCATTTCAACGACGCGCACCATTGTTGATCGGTCATCGGAGGTCGCCGTGATATCGAGAAACACGAGCTCGTCTGCACCTTCAAGGTCGTAGCGGCGCGCCAGTTCCACAGGATCACCAGCGTCAAGGAGATCAAGGAAATTGACGCCTTTCACGACCCTTCCATCATGGACATCGAGGCAAGGAATCACCCGGGGAACGCGCATGCGGCAACCCCCTCACCAACAGTGAATCGACCTTCCAAGATGGCTTTGCCGACAACGACGCCATCAAGCGTCGATGCGCCCTCTCGAAGTGAAGCAAGCATGCGAAGGTGTTGGAGTTCACCAACCCCTCCTGAGGCAACTACCGGAAGTTCGGTGATCTTGAGCAGTCGGCTCATCGAGACCACGTCTGGGCCTTCAAGCGTCCCATCACGCGCAATGGCTGTCGCAAGAACTCCCGCAAATCGATGGCCGGCGAAACTCGCCAACAATTCATCGACCGTTGCCGTGCCTTCGGTGACCCAACCTCTGCCTGCCGGGACAAGGCGCTCACCATCAAGACGGAAATCAAGTCCAAGCAAGACCCTGCCTGGATGGGCTTCCGCCATTGAACGAGCGAGGTCAGGATCCTCCAAGGCAACCGTCCCGACAATGATTCTGTCGAGACCCAGGTCGGCAAGTCGAGTGACGTCAGCCAGCGTTCGAACGCCACCACCACACTGAACAGGAACCTCAACCATCTTCGTGATGGCTTCGATCAATCCGTGATTCACCGGAGATCCAGACTTTGCCGCGTCGAGATCGACAAGGTGGAGTCGAGGGGCCCCGGCATCAACGAGCGACCGCGCCAAGACTTCGGGCTCACCGTAGGTCGTCACCTCGTCATACTTGCCTTGACGAAGTCGAACGACCGTTCCGTCAATCAGATCAAGCGCCGGGATCAACTCCATGGAAGTTCCCCCTTCGCCGCTGCAACAAAGTTCTCGAGAATCGCTAGACCAATTGGCCCCGACTTCTCAGGATGAAACTGCGTTCCGACGACTGGACCTCTGCCCGCCATTGCCGTCACGGTTCCGCCATAGTCACAGGTCGCCGTCGTTACGTCGCTGACTGGAGGTGCAAAGGAGTGAACGAAGTACACCCAAGGCCGATCACCGAGACCTCGCAGCAAGGTCGTGGCGTCATTTGCTCCTCGATCAAGCTGGTTCCATTGCATCTGCGGCACCTTCACCGGTCCCGTCAGTTTGTTCACCGTTCCTTCAAAGACACCAAGTCCTGAGAATCCCGGCGACTCTGTCGAACCTTCATAGAGGAGTTGAAAGCCAACGCAGATGCCAAGAAACGGACGCTGCTCAGCAAGCACGTCGCCGAGCACACTACGAAGTCCGCTCGCTTCAAGCGCGTCAACGCAGCGACCAAATGCTCCAACGCCTGGCAGTACCACCGCGTCGGCTCGAAGGATGGTTGCATGATCACTCGTCAGCACCGCATCTTCACCAACTGCCTCAAATGCCTTTTGCGCCGAGCGAAGATTCCCGATGCCGTAGTCAACAACGGCGAGCATCTAGTCCACCAACACCCTCAAAGGGTGCCCTTGGTCGAAGGGAGCAAGGTTCCCGTCACCGTCAGTGCGTCACGAAGTGCTCGAGCAAATGCCTTGAAGGTTGCTTCCACAATGTGATGCGTGTTCTTGCCCTTTCGCATGGTGAGGTGAGCGGTCAATCCCGCGGCCACCACAAAAGCTCGAAAGAATTCCTCTGCGAGTTGTGGATCAAATGGCGGGTTTCCGAGCCCTGGGGTGTCGGGGGCAAAGTGAATGTCGTAGTCAATGAATGGCCGTCCGCTGACGTCAAGAATCACCTCGACAAGCGCTTCATCGAGTGGCACCGTTCGATTTGCATATCGAGCAATCCCTACTTTGTCGCCCATTGCCTGCTTCAAGAGTTCTCCGAGCACAATGCCGACGTCTTCCACGCAGTGGTGTGCATCAACATGGAGGTCACCAGTTGCGGCGACATGAAGATCCATTACGCCATGGCGACCAAGTTGGTCAAGCATGTGGTCAAAGAACGGCAGGCCAGTCGAAACCTCTGTTTTACCGGATCCATCGATCTCGAGCGTTGCCGTGATCGTCGTTTCTTTCGTCGTCCTGGTGGTTGAGGCAGTTCGATCCGTCACGTGAGGGCTGCTCCTAGTTCATCGAGGAATTTGGCATTTTCCTCTGGGGTTCCAATAGTCACTCTTAAGCAGTTCTCAAGGCCGGGCCAACCAGCACAGTTGCGAACGAGCACTCCTTTGTCGACGAGTTGTTGCCAAATCTCATCGGCCGAGCGCTCAATGGGGCGAAACAGGATGAAATTTGCGGCAGATGGCCATTGTTCTACTGGGAGATCACCGAGACCCGCAGCGACTTCCTCGCGACCTTCAACAATCGCCTCAATTCGAATCTCCATCGCGGCCGCCGTCTCAAGTGCCGCGAGTCCTGCGGCCTGGGTCAAACTCGACAGGTGGTACGGCAGGAGCCCTTGAGAGATCCCCGAAATCACCGACGGTGCACTGATGGCGTAACCCAAACGAACTCCAGCTAACGCCCAAGTCTTCGAAAAGGTCCGAACGACAATGACCCGCTCAAGAATGGCAGGATCGAGGTCGAGAACCGAACGCGGGGCGAACTGACCATATGCCTCGTCCACGACAATCATGGCGTTGGTCTCGGTTGCGAGACGCTGAATGGACTCAAGTGGCTCCAAAGTGCCTGTTGGGTTATTCGGCGAGCAGACAAAGGCAAGCGCCGCATTGCTCGCATTGACTTCCTTAATCATTGCGTCGACCTCAATGGTGAAGTCAGCGCGTCGCTGCAAGTGCACGATCGCGCAGCCAAGAAGCGAGGCAATGTGGCTGTGGAGTGCATATGTGGGCTCTGCCACCACCACCGTTGCTGACGGGCCAGCAAAGGCGAGCAGTATCGCCTGCAGCACTTCATTTGAACCATTCGCACACACCACCTGGTCAGGCTGCACGCCGTCGAGTGAGGCGATTGCTGATCGCAGAAGCACCGCTTGTCGATCTGGATACCGGTTGAGTCCCAAGTCACCAATTGACCTGGCCAAAGCTTCAGTGAATCCAGCAGGCGGTGCATACGGCGACTCATTGGTATTGAGGCGAACCGAGACATCAACCTGTGGCGAGTGATACCCGTCACGCAGCGCCAGGTCTGCTCGGAGATTGGGGTGATTACTCATCGCCGAATCGCAATCGACTGCGCGTGGGCGGCTAGGCCTTCGCACGTAGCGATCCGTTCAACGTGGTCGGCGAGGTGCTGAAAACCCTCCCGAGACACCGTCACGATGTGGTGATGTTTGACGAAATCATCAGCACGAAGTGCCGAGGCGAACTTGGCCGTCCGGCTCGTCGGTAGAACGTGGTTCGGCCCGGCAACGTAGTCGCCAATGCTCGCAGCTCCATAGGGCCCGACAAAAATTGCCCCCGCATTGTTGATCCGTCGCGCCAACTGACTTCCACCATCACAAAGAAGCTCGACGTGCTCTGCCGCAATGACGTCAATGACTGCGAGTGCTTGATCGACATTGCTGGCGAGGACCGCGTAGCCGCCAGAGGCGAAGGTGGCCTCGATCTCGGCGCGTCGAGGTGCGGTCTCAAGGAGTGCCTCAAGGGCTGCGTCAACAGCATCAAGCGACGTCGTCTCGGTTCCAATGAGCCAGGCGAGGCCATCGGGACCATGTTCGGCCTGGACCATTAGGTCGATTGCGGCCCACTTGGGATCGACCGAGCCATCAACGTAAACGGCAATCTCTGATGGGCCAGCAAAACCTGAGGCCACGCCAACGACGCCTAGAACTTGGCGCTTCGCCTCTGCAACGAAGGCATTGCCCGGACCGGCCACGACATCAACCGATGCAATCGTTTCGGTTCCAAAAGCCATTGCGCCAATCGCTTGAGCGCCACCTATGGCATAAACCTCGGAAATACCCGCTATTGCTGCGGCGGCGAGTGTGGCTTGATCGATCGATCCACTGGGACCAGGAGGGCAGCAAAGCACGAGCTCATTCACGCCAGCAGCCCTTGCTGCTCCCGCTGCCATTAATACCGACGAGGGATACCTCGCCCTTCCTCCGGGTGCGTAGATCCCCGCCCGATCAACCGGTACCGTCCGATGCTCGACAACAACTCCAGAACGAACGAAGGGCGGAGGTGTTGAAAGTTCTGACTGGTGGAACTCAAGGATTTGCGCCCACGCGAACTCGAGACTCTCTCGAAGTGCCTCGTCAATCGTCTGCAGCGCGTTCGTGAGTTCCTGCAGAGCGACCTGCGGATCACCTGCCACGTTGTCAAACCGCTCGGTCCATCGACGAACCGCAGCGTCTCCTTCAAGCTTGACGGAATCGAGGATTTCCTTCACGATCTCCGCGACGTTCACTCCGGCATCAGCCGGCTTTGGCAACACCTCGCCAAGAGGCGCTGTGGAGCTCGTGACATCAAGGCGAGTCAGCACCTAACAGATCCTACTTGCCGAGATTCAGCGGCCAGTTGGCCCACCGCTCCCCGGTCGGTCATCATGTGGCATGGCGAATCGGTCAGAACTCTCTTCATTAACCGCCACGCTTGAAGAACTGCTGAGACGCGTCAGCCTCATGACCGACACGGCAACCACGTCCGGAGATGATGAGGCCGCAAGCGAACTCGTCAGCCTCGAACGAGGGCTTCAAAGTTCACTCCGGCGAATGCGACGGCTGCTCAAAGAGTGATTGGTTGGCACCGCTGACCCGTTGGACAAAGGTCGAGCAATGCACACGATTCGCACTTCATGACCCTCGCTGCACACGTTGACCGACCATGAAGAATCAGCCGGAGACTCATCGCTCCGCCAACCTCAGGCCCAAAGAGTGCATTCAGTCGATGTTCAACCTTCACTGGATCTGTTGAACGAGCAAGATCGAGCCGCTTGGTGAGGCGCAGGACGTGCGTATCAACTGGAAGACCCGGAAGACCGAAGGCGACGGACCGAACAACATTTGCCGTCTTTCTTCCCACTCCCGGCAGCGTGACGAGATCTTCCATTGCCTCGGGAACTTCACCGCCGTAGACCTCGAGTATTCGAGCCGCCAGTCCGAGCAAGTGATCTGCTTTCGCGCGGTAAAAGCCTGTGGCGAAGATCAGATGTTCAAGGGTCGATCGATCGGCAGACGCCATCGACTGGGGATCGGGATAGGCCTCAAAGAGCTTGGGCGTGGTCAAATTCACACGAATGTCCGTGCACTGCGCAGAGAGCACCGTGGCGCACAGCAGTTGAAACGGCGAAGCAAACTCAAGTGCACAAAGTTCAGCAGCGGTTCCAGGAAATAGCGCCTCTAATCGATTGGCAATTTCACCAGCCCGCTCCTTTGCCGATCGGGATGTGGCCACGACGTGGACATTATCGGGAGGGGCCTCAATCGAGGTTGGTAGGGTCAGCGCGTGGCAATGGCACCTGGATTCAGCACCGAACATCACCTCGGTGAGAGTTCGGAAGTTTCTCGAGTTATTGAAAATCTTCTCGAGCGCTCTGGAAAGCAACTGAGTGAACACAAGTCGCTTGCTCGCCACTCAACGAGTGAGCCCGCTACGACATTGCTTGTGTACAACGAGGAAGAACCAGTCGCAGCCGCAGTTCTGGCGCTTCACGGCGACACCTGGAACATTGAACTGTTGGCCGAGGAGCAGAACGCACTCGGGGAGATGATTGCATTCGACGCCGCGATGGTGCTGACCGAGGGGGAATCGGTTCAACTCTGGGAACCAGCACGCGGCGCGTCCGTACAACTCGAAGAAGCAATCTCCCGGTACGACCTCTTGCGGGAGCGGAGCCTCCTCCAACTTCAGCGCGTCTTGGCTTCCAATCCGCCAAACCCAAGCGATCTTGAGATTCGTGCCTTCAATGCGTCGACAGATGCTTCTTCATTTCTTGCTGCGAACAACGCTGCCTTCACCGGGCATCCCGAACAGGGTGTCTGGAGCCTGTCAACACTCCATGAGCGACTTTCCTCACCTTGGTTTGACCCCCAGCTCTTCCTTGTGCATGTAGAAGACGATCTCGTCGTCGCTTGGTGTTGGTGCAAGGTCGAAGTATCCGTTCGGCCAACGGTTGGAGAGATCTACGTCATTGGCACGCATCCGCAAGCCCAAGGTCGAGGTCTTGGAGCACAACTCCTTGAACTTGGCTGTGCCGCAATGGCAAAGTTCGGCGTTGAATCGGTGGAACTCTTTGTCGAGTCCGACAATGCTCCAGCGCTGGCCCTCTATGAACGTGCGGGCTTTACCACGGTTGGCCAACGCCGATCATGGCTCTTTAGCTAACCGCTTCCAACAAGAGCGCCAATTCCAGCGGTGACCGCCGCAGCAGCAGACGTAATCAACATCTGACGAACCGCTCCTTGAACCATCGGGCGACCACTGAAGCGTCCAACGACTGCACCAAGGCCTGCTGCACCGACGAGCCCTAGACCGCAGGACCACCACACAGCGATCGCTCCTCCCGTGAACAGCCACGGAAGGAGTGGCAAGAGGGCTCCAATCGCAAACGTTCCAAATGAAGTCCGAGCGACGAGCCACGGGGAACCCAACGACGATGGATCGATTCCGAGCTCTTCTCGAGCATGCGTCTCGAGCGCCAACTCGGGAATCTCCATGACTTCACGTGCCATCTTCTCGGCCAAGCCGGGAGAGAGACCCTTGCTGATGTAGAGCTCTTGCAGCTCTGCACGCTCTTCATCAGGATGCGCCGCGATGGCTGCTCGCTCCACGCTCAATTCATGTTGCAGGAGTTCACTTTGCGATTGAACGGAGACCCACTCTCCTGAAGCCATCGAGCAGGCACCGGCAATGAGGCCCGCCATTCCTGCAAGCCGAACCACTGACCCTGAAGGATGTGCGCCGGCAAATCCGAGGATCAGCGCGAGATTCGTCAAGAGACCATCGCTCATCCCGAATACGGCTGCTCGTGCGCCTCCACTTGCGACGTCCCTGTGGTGCTCTACGTCTCTTGTGGCCATGCGGTCAGCCTACAGAGCAAGGAGGTTCGCTTGACTGGAAGAATGGACGTATGTCCGATCGCCGATTCATCAATCCAAGTTTTCCAAGCCCAATGCAACTCGCCGTGTGGTTTAGCTACATCAATGGAGCATTCGCACTGCTTGGTTCGCTTGGCGGAGGAGGAAGCCTGTACCGACTTCCTTCGCTCGCTGGAGCCATTGGTGCCTACGTCATGGTCAATGGAAAGAAGTGGGGCTATTGGATGTGCGTTGCGGTTGCGACGCTTGGTTTGGTATCAAGCGCGCTCGGCATCTTCTATTTCGGCATGGCATTTGCCCTCAATGCACTGTTCTCTGTTGCGCTGTTTGCCGGCCTTGTCCATCCCATGAGTCGTCGCTACATCAAGATTTGGCTCGACTGATCGATCTCGCAGTCCTTACCCGTCGCTAACCTGAACACAACCATTGAGGAGAACAACATGGCTACAAGCGTGCATATCAGTGAATTTGCAGGACTCGTCGGGACCCATCTCGGGTACAGCGATCCCTACACCGTGACCCAAGAGCAGGTGAACCTATTCGCCGATGCGACCGGCGATCACCAGTGGATCCACGTCGATCCAGAGCGAGCCAAGACTGGACCGTTCGGTGGTCCTATTGCTCACGGCTACTTAACCCTCTCGTTGATTCCAACACTTCTTGGCTCAGTCCTTCATGTCGATGGAACCTCAATGGGCGTCAACTACGGAACGAACAAGGTTCGCTTCTCGGCACCAGTTCATGTCGGATCAACCATTCGCGCGGGCGCGACTGTTGCAGAGGTCACGGACGTTGCCGGTGGCGTGCAGGTCTGCCTTGATGTCGTGGTTGACACAGAAGGCGCTGCGAAGCCGAACTGCGTCGCTCAGGTTGTCTACCGCTACTACTCCTGAGTTAGTGGGCTCATTCGCTCAAGACACTTCCACCCTTCCCCAGGGCGAGGAGAAGACGACTGTTGTTCGGTCCATGTTCGATGCCATTGCACCGCGCTATGAGCTGATCAATCGCCTCATCACCTTTGGACTCGACGCCAATTGGCGAAAGACGACGCTCAAGAGTTTGGGCCTTCCTCGTGGATCGCGCTTGCTCGATCTCGCTTGCGGAACGGGCGACTTCACTCGCATGGCGACGGACGCAGGATTCGAGGTCGTTGGCGCAGACCTCTCCATTGGCATGCTCAGCGCCTCGAAGGGTTCGGTGAGAGGCGTCGAGGCAGATGCAGCCCATTTGCCCTTTCCTGATCACACGTTTGATGGACTTCTTTGTGGCTACGCACTTCGAAATTTCACCGACCTCGAGGGCGCAATTGCCGAGATGAGTCGCGTGCTCCGGCCTGGTGGGCGCCTCGCAATTTTGGAGGTTGCCGCACCAAAGTCACGGTTCCTTCGATTTGGTTATGAACTTTGGTTCAACCGCTGCGTGCCATTTCTTGGAGGACTCTTGTCGGACAAGAACGCGTATGCCTACCTCCCGAAGTCGGTGGCCTACCTTCCAGAGCGAGACGGGCTCCTGCAGCTCTTCCGCAACAACGGATTCTCGGGCGTCAACCACCACGTCATCCTCGGAGGGCTCAGTCAACGCATCAGCGCGACGAAACACGGTGTGCCTCAGTGACGTCACTTTCCCACCTCGTCGCACGCTCAGTTGTCGTCAATGGGCCAATTGACCCAATTGGACTTTCCGGCGAGGACGGCTGGTTACTCGCCGGAAGAGACTGTGTGATTGCGGCAGTGGGGCTTGCCGCGACGATCGACCTCCCGCTTGGCCTCCAGGGGGCAGCTGAAGCAGAGGTCTCACGCAACCTGTCATCCATCGTGCATTTTGATACCGCTGGTATTGGCCCTGCCGGGCTTCGGGCCTTTGGTGCACTTCCCTTCTCCCCAACTGCTCCCACGCAATTGACCGTGCCTGCCCTCATTGTGCAGCGACGGGGTGACGGGACTTGGGTGGCAACATCAATTGCCAGTCATGACACGATGCCTCTCGTCTCGACCGATGATGGAGAACTCGCCGAAGAGACGGAATCACCAAAGGTTCGTTCCGCCGTGGCCATGCCTACGCCTTCCGGGTATGAAGAAGCCGTCCAGGCGGCAACCAAGCAGATGGAACTGGGCGAACTCCAAAAGGTGGTGCTTGGTCGTCGCCTCACGGTGTCACTTGATCGGCCATTGGCGGTCACGCCGGCAATTCGACGTCTCGCAGCCCGCGAACCGCTCTGCACCGTCTATGCCGTTCCGACGAGCCGTGGTCGTTTCTTCGGGGCATCTCCAGAACTCATTGTGACCAAACAGGGCACGACATTTCACTCTCGGCCGCTTGCCGGATCGGTGGCCATTGACGGATCTGACGCCGACGCTGCTCGAGAGCAGGCATTTGAAGCATCGGTCAAGAACCAGCATGAGCATGAGTTGGTTGTGATCGACATGCTCGATCGATTGAGAAGCGTCTCGACATCGGTTGAAGCAGACCCTCAACCCTCACTGGTCATTCTTCGCTCGATTGCCCACTTGGGCACAGAAATCTCCGGGACGACTGCGCCGTGGCCAACAGGTCCCGATGCGCTCGAGCTCGCAGCCGCAATCGCTCCAACCCCCGCCGTCGGCGGCGTCCCGTTCGACCTTGCGGTTTCGGCGATTGCTGAACTTGAGGGTTTCGACCGGGGAGAGTGGGCAGGACTCGTTGGCTCAGTTGATGCAGCCGGCGATGGAACGTTTGTCCTCGGCATTCGAGGTGCAACCACCAAGGGTTCCACCCTTGTCCTGCATGCAGGATGTGGGATCGTGGCCGAGTCAGACCCAAGTGAGGAGCTCGAAGAGACGACGTTCAAGCTTCGTGCGGTCCTCGATGTGCTGTTGCCTGGAGCTGCGGATCAACTATTTGCCGCACTCAGCGGCCGAACAACCGACCAATCCCACGGCGCGTAACCATCACGAGTGCCTCAACAACGATTGAGCCAGACATCTTCGACTCGCCAACCTCACGGTCAACGAACGAGATAGGGACTTCGAGAATCTTCACCCCAGCGCGTCGAGCCCGGTAGGTCATCTCGACTTGGAAGCCATATCCGTCAAGCGTGACCTCTTGGTAGCCAATGAGGCCAAGTGCCTCGGGCGAGTAAACCCGAAATCCAGCTGTCGCGTCTTTCACGTTCAGCCCAAGCAAGGCGGAGGAGTAGAGATTTCCACCTTTCGAGAGCATGGTTCGCTGCCAAGACCACTTTGGAATGGTTCCGCCGGCGACGTAGCGCGACCCAATGACGAGCCCCGCACCTCCAGCGGCAGCTGCGAGCAGCGAAGGAAGTTGCTCCGGATCATGGGAGAAATCTGCGTCCATCTCGACGAGTGCGTCATAGCCGTGGTCAATCCCCCAGCGAAATCCCTCGCGGTAGGCCCCACCGAGACCTGACTTTGCAGGACGCGAGAGCAGGTGGACGGCGTCATCATTCTCCATGAACCCTTGGACAACTTGCGCCGTCCCATCAGGACTGGAGTCATCAACAATGAGGAGATCGGCCTCTGGGACGGCCTCTCTCAGCGCAGGGATCATTTTCGCAAGATTCTCTGACTCGTTGTAAGTCGGCATAACGACGAGTGCTCGCACGGGACTGAACCCTAGACGATGATCGAACGAGAATGCCTCAAATTTGGAACCGACAAACGAGCCCATGCGTGTAAACATGGGCTTGTGGCATTACAAGGGGCCGGATCAGACGACAGCCCAACTTCGCGACGAAATGGTGACGCCAATCAAACTTCACCATTCGAAACTGCCAGGAACTGGTTGAAGCATCCAACGGTTCGGCGATCCGTCGCTCAGACGGTCACCGTGATCGTGATCATCTTCCTCATCGAGTACGTCGTCATTCCGAATTTTGCCAAGGCACGACAATCAATTTCTCTTCTTGGCCGAGTCAACATTGCCTTGGTCATCCTTGCCGTGATCGCTGAAGCTGGAGCACTGCTGGCGTACGCGGAGCTCACACGGTCCGTACTCACCCCGGTCGCACCGAGTCGAATGACGGTGCTCCGAATCAACCTCTCAAGTTTCGCCCTGAGTCATGTGCTTCCAGCAGGAAGTGCAACCGGTGGAGCACTTGGCTACCGCTTGCTCCTCACCGCAGGGGTGCCGGGGACGACGGCAGGATTTGGTCTCGGCGTCCAAGCTATTGGGTCTGCAGTGGTCCTTAATGTGATCTTCTGGCTCGCACTCTTCATCTCCATTCCCCTGAATGGCTTCAACCCCCTCTATGGCTATGCCGCACTTGCGGGAGTGGTGTTGTTCGCGGTGTTCGCTGGAACGCTGGTCCTGCTTTCACGCGGTGAATTGAAATCAGAGAGTTGGTTTCGTAAGGTCGCCGATCGACTTCCCTTTGTGCAGGCCGACACGGTTGATCGATTGCTTCGGTCAGTCGCCGAGCGCATCACCGTCTTGATCAAGAACAGAACGGTGCTCGGGAGTGCACTCGGCTATGCCGCGCTCAACTGGTTACTTGATGCACTGAGTCTTTGGATCTTCGTCTGGGCATTTGGCGTCGCCATGAACCCAGTTGACCTTCTCGTCGCCTATGGGCTGGCCAATATTTTGGCGGTGATCCCCGTGACGCCTGGTGGCCTTGGCGTGATTGAAGGCGTTCTGATCCCGACCCTCGTTGGATTTCACGTCCCAAATGGCGTCGCCGTGTTCGCCGTATTGGCCTACCGGCTCTTCAACTTCTGGCTGCCCATTCCCATTGGTGGTGCTTCCTACCTCAGCCTTCGCATTGGTCGGTTCCAAATCGGACCACGAGTGCTCCCGCCTGCAGAACTGACCTAGCGGCTCGAGCGTCCTCTCGACCTAGGCGGAAGGGACACGGTCAGCAACAGGAGTGGATGCGACTTCAAGCCAAAGCCGAGAACGAACAATGGCCTCTTGCTTCAGTTCTGCCTGCAAGGAGACACCGTTCTCACCATGAAGCCGGTTCCACACTCCTGAGCCGTTGAGAACCCACGCTTGCTGGTCATCGGTGAACACCAGATCAAGCAGGCTCGTCAATCGGTCTCGTAGGTCGACTTGCAACACCGGCGTCAACACTTCAATGCGCCGGTCAAGATTCCGTTCCATGAGGTCCGCTGAACCCATAAAGATCTCTTCGCCACTTCGTTCGGGTCGGCCGAAGGCGTAGATCCGACTGTGCTCCAAAAATTCTCCGGCAATCGATCGCACAACAATGTTGTCAGAAAGGCCTGGAACTTGGGCACGAACACAACAGAGCGATCGCACGCACAGCTGCACATCAACCCCAGCGGCAGAGGCACGATAGAGCGCATTAATGATGACCGGATCAGTGAGTCCATTGAGCTTCAATCGAATACGCCCGACGGGTCCGAGCGCGCACTGTTGTTCGATCTTCTCGAGGATGGTACTTCTGAGCGTCACTGGTGACACCAAGAGGCGGTGATAGGTCACGTGGTGACTGAATCCAGTGAGGTAATTGAAGAGCTGACCAACGTCTTCGCCAATGACGGGATCTGCAGTGAAGAGTCCAAGATCTTCATACTGGCGAGCGGTCTTTGAGTTGTAGTTCCCGGTCCCGATGTGGCAATACCGTCGGATGCCGTCGGCCTCTCGGCGCAGAATAAGCGCCGTTTTCGAGTGAGTCTTCAAGCCAACGAGGCCGTAGACAACATGAACGCCCGAATCTTCAAGCGTCTTTGCCCATCCAATGTTCGCTGCCTCATCAAAGCGAGCCTTCAACTCAACGAATGCCGCGACCTGCTTGCCTTGCTCTGCTGCATGAACGAGTGCCGCAATAATCGGGGAATTCCCAGAGGTTCGATAAAGCGTCTGCTTGATGCCAAGAACATCAGGATCATTCGCCGCCTGCGCAATAAATGCCTCAACCGACATGGCAAACGAGTCATAGGGGTGGTGAACCAGAATGTCCCCGTTTTGGAGTGCGCTGAAGAGATCGACCGTGCCGCCCTCGGGCGTGGAGATGCCCGCCGGAGGAAGAGGGTTCCAAGGCTCCGCCTTCAACTCTGGGAAGTCGAGTGAGGCAATGCCCCAAAGGGCAGAGAGGCCGAGCAATGCCCTCGTGGTGAACACCTGGTCAGGACGAAGGTCGAGCTCTCGAAGCAACGTATCGAGCAAATTGCCGTCCACCGGCTCTGAAACTTCGATGCGCACCGCATGACCAAACCGGCGCCGCCGAAGTTCAGCCTCAAGTGCGACGAGAAGGTCGTCCGCTTCATCCTCTTCAACAACGAGGTCTGCATTGCGGGTGATTCTGAAGATCTGGTGCTGACCGACTTCCATTCCAGGAAAGAGCCGTGCGAGATGCTCGGCGATGATTTCCTCCAACGGAATGAAGCGAATGCCCTCATCAAGCTCGAGGAACCGAGGAAGGACATCAGGCACCTTGACCCTCGCCACTCGACTCTCTCCCGACTTTGGATCGTTGACCCGAACGAGGAGGTTGATGGAACGGTCAGAAATATAAGGAAATGGGTGGCCAACATCCACCGAAAGCGGCGTCAGAATTGGGAAGATCTCACGTTCGAAACGAACACCCAAGTCCGCCCGTTCAGTGTGACTGAGGTCTGCCCAGGTCTGGATCGTGATCCCTGCACTCGTGAGACTTGGGAGCAACGCTGAACTCAGCAGCGCGTCTTGACGATCCATGAGCGCGTGCACAGCGCTGCGGACTGCTTTCAATTGCTCTTTAGGTCGAAGTCCGTCGGGTGAGCGAGTCGTGACACCTGCGGCGATCTGATCTTCGAGATTTGCGACTCTGACTTGGAAGAATTCATCAATGAGATCTGCGTAGATGGCGACAAACTTCACTCGATCGAGAACCGGAACCTCTTGATCAGAGGCAAGGTCGAGCAGGCGGTCAGCGAACTGCAGTCGTGACAATTCACGGTTCGCAAAGCGGGCGCGGCCGAACTCGGATTCGAGAGGATTTAACTCGGCGCCGTGTTGTCCGGGGTGGTGCGAGTTCGTATGGCTGCTCATGTACTTCGATCTTCCTGTCTTCCGTCCATCGTCAGCGTAGTTCTCGCAACTACGCTCGGCGTGTGGCCCAAGATCCTGTTAACACGGTTGTACCCCAAGATCTTGGGAAATCCCACTTCTTTCCTCCGTATCAGTTCGGAGCAAAACCTCGCCGACGAAGTGAGCTCGGGATGCTGCTCATGGCAGATGCGTTGGTACTTGCCTTTTGGTGGCTCTTAGAACTCAGTCGGACGAATACTCCTCCGACGTCTTGGTGGCCAATGGTTGGCTGCATTGGCGGTATGTCGGGCATCCTCCATCTAGCGAATCGGTGGCTCGCACCTCGGGCAAATGCGATCTTCTTGCCGGTTGTTGTGGTGCTCAATGGCCTTGGCTACCTGACGATTCTGCGTTGGTGGCCACTCCACGGATCTGGAGCGTCATCACTTGCACACAATCGAGCAGTCCTTCAGGCTGTCTGGACGGGAGTTGGCTGCCTGCTCTACGTGCTCACGCTCTTCGTCGTTCGACGTTCGCGTGATCTTGACCGTTACCGGTCAATCTCGTTGTTGATTGCCATCATCCTCATGCTTTCACCACTGCTTCCTGGAATTGGTGCAACCGTCAACGGTGCCCGGCTTTGGTTGCATCTCTTTGGATTCTCGGTCCAGCCAATCGAATTCGCCAAGATCTTGCTTTGTTTGTTCTTTGCGTCGTACTTTGCCGAAAACCGGGAGTTGCTGTCGGTCAATTCAGCCCGGATCGGCAATCGCCTCTACCTCGACCCCCGACCAATGCTGCCAATCTTGGCGGTTTGGGGTCTCACCATGGTGGTCATTGGTGGGGAAAATGACATTGGCTTTGCATTGCTCGTGTTCTCCGTGTTCATTGCACTGCTGTGGGTGACGACAGGACGCTGGGCCTATCTCATCGTTGGTTTCTCGATGTTTGGAGTTGGCGCCTACTTGGCAAGTCATCTCTTCGCACAGTTCAATCAGCGAGTCTCCATCTGGCTTGATCCATGGACGCAAGACCTCATCAATGGTCGGGGGCGACAGATTGTCCAAGGTTGGTATTCCCTAGCTGCAGGTGGTGTGACCGGAACGGGCCTCGGCCTTGGTCAAGCCGGCAGGTGGGTGTCGGAGATCACCAACGACATGATCCTGACGTCGATTGGCGAAGAACTCGGACTGCTTGGTTGTTCGGTCATCGTCATTTGCTTTGTGCTCTACGTCGGTGCTGGACTCCGCACCGCGCAGCGAGCGCGCTCCGTCTTCAGTCGACTGGCTGCGGTCGCCATGACGCTCATCGTTGGCCTCCAGGCATTCTTCATCATGGCTGGAGTGCTTCGACTGCTTCCTCTGACAGGAATCGCGCTGCCCTTCGTTGCCTATGGAGGTTCAACGTTGATGGCGAACTACATCTTGACGGCGGTCCTCATGAGAATCTCCGACGAAGAACCTGGCGTGCCTCCGGCGAGACCTGGAGGGCCGGCGATCGTCGAACCGCCTAAACGAGGAGTGTTACGTCGACGAGGATCGGCGCCCCTCCCGGATGGCGAAGTGCTGCGTTAATCGCATCACTTGCCCTGCACGAGATCACCTCTCGGCCTCGTTGTCCGAGAAGATCGAGTTCCGCAGAGAAGTTGCCGCCAACGAGCCCAGTGATGCGGGCAGCAATGACATCAATGTTGTTGCGTTGCAGCACCGACGCCAAGAGATCCTGGGATGTAGGTCGGCTCGATGGTCGATCCTCCAAGATCGCCGCGATCGCGGCTCCGTCAGCGAGTCCAACCGGAAAACTCAATGCTCGATACGGTGGTTCTTGCTCGTGAAGGTTGACCGTTGGAAACTGGTCAGGCAAATCGACGAGCACACTGCCAACGACAACTACCGCATAGTCCGGCATTCTCGGCGCCTGTGCGTCTTCGGTACCGCTCGAACTCTCGCTACTCGTCATCGTCCCCTCTTCCTCGAAACCGACAATGCCACACCGCAGGTGGCGTAGAAGCAGAGCATCGCAGATCCTCCGTAGCTAACAAACGGGAGTGGGATTCCTGCCACCGGCATGATGCCCATCGCCATCCCTGCATTTTGAAACACCGAGAAGGCAATGAACGCGAAGATTCCGACGCAGAGCATTCGCCCAAGGGTGTCTCTGGAACCGAGGGCGACGACGAGTACTCGCCAAGCAATCGAGAACAGCAGGACCAACATGGCGATTGAGCCAATGAACCCAAGCTGCTCTCCAATGGCACTGAACACAAAGTCGGTCAATTGAAACGGGACATAGCCAAGACTCGTTTGGGCACCATGGCCAATTCCCGCCCCGAAGAGCCCGCCAGCACCGATGGCATTCTTGGCTTGCAGCACGTTGTAGTTGGCATTGATCAACTCTTGAACATTCGAATTTGGATGGAGAAACGCCGTGATGCGAACGATTTGGTAGTGCTTCACCACCCCAATATTGAATGCAACGACGACAGCCGCTACGGTGCCGACGATCAAACCAACAACGACGCGCATTGGCACCCCGGCACCGACCATCAGCGCAAAAATAACGATGACGAGGACCGCTGCGGTTCCAAAGTCGGGTTGCATGAAGATCAGGCCCATAGGCAACCCTGACATCAGCAGCACGCGAGAAATATCCCGCCACGTCAGGCCATCCGGTCGACGCGCGACATAGGTAGCGAAGGCAAGGATCACAGCCAGCACGGCGAATTCGCTTGGCTGAATCTGAATGAAGCCGAGGTTGTACCAACGACTCGCTCCATATTGCGAGGAACCAATCCCTGGAACCATCACGCCAAAGAGCGCCATGAGCGTCACGACATAGATCGGGGTGGCAACACGTTCAAGCCGTCGGTAGTCAATGGTCGCAAGTGTTGCCATCACCACAACGCCAAGAACCGTGAACATCAACTGCCTACTGGCGTAGTGCATTGAGCCTTGAGCGGCGGTGTAGACCATGACAACACCGATGAGCGACGTCACAACTGGTGCCAGCATCAACCAGAGGTCATACCCCAGTATCCGATTCTGGAAACGGTCGAAGGTCTCTGACCGACTCATCCTTCACTTCTTCCACCGACGGCGTTCCAGAGAACCTCCGGATCAACCGGTGCACCAATCCAACCTTCGAGTTGGCGCCGAGCCTGATGCACCAACATGGCGAGTCCACCAACGGTCGTTGCGCCCTCTGACCAGGCTGCAGTGAGCAGCGTCGTTGCCTTCGGAACGTACACCGTGTCGAACACAATTTGTCCGCGATGAAGCAGGCTCACATCAGGCACAGCCAGATCACCCTCAGCTGCGGTCCCGTCCATGCCAACCGGCGTCGCGTTGACCACAAGTTCTGCGGCGCGGAGATCTGCAGCAACAGCAATGGTTGCACCTCCACCGAGTCTGGCCGTGAGTGCTTCCGCTGCATCTGGTCGCCTGGCATACACTTTGACCGAGCAACCCGCGTCAAGCAACGCGACAACGATTGCCGCGGCAGCGCCACCTGCGCCAAGAACGACCGCACTCGACCCCTTTGGAGTGAAGCCAACAGCTTCCTGCAGCGCGTCGAGAAATCCCTGACCATCGGTCGACGTCGCCGTGACCTCGCCGTCAGTCATCGTCAGGCAATTTGCTGCCCCGAGGCGACGGACCAAGGGATCAACATGATCGGCGAGACCCACCACCGACGCCTTATGGGGCATCGTCACGCTTACCCCAACTGCTCCCATTGCACAGAGCCCTCGAACGACGTCACGAATGCCTCCTTCGCGGACCTTGAGCGCGAGTGAAATGGCATCAACGTCGGCTGCGTCAAATGCAGCATTGTGGAGTGCCGGCGACAGCGAATGCTCTATAGGCCAACCGACGACGCCAGCAAGGCGGGTTGCGCCAGAAATTTGTCTCGCCATCAGAGGCCGTTCCGCGCGGCCAGGCGTTCATTTGCCAATTGTTCGGCGAAGGTGTTGGCAAAAGCTTCGGTGCCATCGTGTGAAACCAACGTGAAGTACTTCCACGCCCCGTCTGCGGGGTGCACCACCGCATTGATCGCTGCTGGACCAGAGGTTGCGATTGCTGTCGGCGTCAGGCCTCGATTGAGATACGAGTTGTAGGGATTATCGAGACGAAGCATTGCTGGCGTGACGCGACCTCCATCTCGTCCAAGGCCATAGAGGATGGTTGCATCCATCTGCAACGGCATGCCGCCAGCTAGGCGGTTGTAAATGACTCTCGCAACCTTGGTCATGTTCTTGACGTAGTAACCCTCTTTCTCAACGATCGAGGCCATCACGGCAAGTTGATAGGCATCGTGACCTTCAACCGTCGTTGACGGCGTCAGTCCGCCGGCCGCTGCCATTGACGTGTAGCGGCCGACCATTTCTCTCAGAAGTTGTGGTGCGGTTTCGCCGGGAACAATCGCATAGGAGCCAGCGGCAACGAGCCCTTCAAGCGTGCTCACGCCACTTGGTTGAAACGGCGAGGACACTTCCCCACTCGTCGTCGCCGCAGTGAAGGACGAACCGAACGACTTCCCAAACAGCGGTGCGGTTGCCGCTGCGACCCGTGCAGCCGTCTCGCGAAGGGTGAACCCGACCGGCACCTCCAGACGAACAACATTCGGACCGCCATCTAAGACCTTCTTCACCTGATCGAGTGAGCTGTTGGTGGGCAGCTGATAGTCACCGGGGCGAATGGTTGGCGACCCAACAATGGAGAAGTACAACTTCGCGATCGTGGTGTCATTGATGATTCCCGCTGCTTCAAGCGCGCTGTAGACCGCACCGCTCGCCTCGCCACTCGTGACCGTAACCATGGCTGGGCTGCCTTCACCACCAATAGGCGAGAGTGCATTCCAGACGTAGCCAACGAACGACAGGGCGACAAGAGCAACTGCACCAATAGCGATCGTCCGGCCGGAGAGACGCTTCTTCGATTTTCCGTGCGAAGCCTTTGCTCTCGGACGAGCTGGCAACGGAGCCGGTTCAACCTCCTCGCTGACGGGAGCATCCCAACTATTCGTCATTGATGGTTCCGATCGAGATAGGTCTGCAAGAGCACTGCGGCCGCAGCGCTGTCAATCTTCCCCCGTTGCTGGCGCTGGGTCACGCCACTGCCCTGAAGCATCCCTGAAGCGGTGACCGTCGTAAAGCGCTCATCCACCATGAGGATCTCGAGCGAAGGGAACTTTTCGGCGAGACGACTTGCCAGTGCCGTTGCCGCCTTGGCCGCGGCGCCTTCCGCTCCGGAAAGTGACGTTGGTAGGCCAATGACGACCATCGTCGCTTCCTCTTCAGCAATCACACCCTCCAGAACGTCAAGTTCTTGACCGTTCACCGCAATGAATGAGCGTGGAAAGGCCACGGTCCGATTGCGATCAGAGACCGCGACGCCAATCCGTGCACTGCCGGGATCGAGTGAGAGGATCCGACCAACACTCGAAGTCACCATCACGCTCCGGCCAACTCCCTTGCGCGTTGCAAGAGCGCCGGAATGCCGGCAACGTCTCTGCCTCCAGCAACTGCCAGCTCCTTGGCTCCGCCTCCACCGCCGCCCACAAGTTGGGCAAGCTCTTTGCACATTGCCCCGGCATCAAGCGAGCCATTGGTTGCGACGGCGAGCGCCACCTTGCCGTCGCCGGCATCGGCGACCACCACAGCCACGAGAACGCCCCGGTTTCGGAGCGTCTGGACCAACCCTCGCAGGTCATCTCCACCAAGACCATCTCGCTGCGTCACGACCACACCATTGATGGCTTCCCCAGCCAACTCGGCTGCAAGACCGTCAAGCTGCGCTCGGCGAAGTGATTGCACCTCTTGCTCAAGCGCTTTTGAGCGATCGAGCTGACGTTGAACCGAAACGGCCAAATTCTCTGGCTCAGTCTTCAACATTGTCGCAAGGGACCGAAGGGTCATCTCGGCCTTTTGGCCCCGCTCAATGGAAACAAAGCCTGTGGTGGCTTCGATTCTTCGAACACCCGCCCCAATGGAGGACTCCGAAAGGATTGCGATCGTGCCAATGGATCCAAGGGTGTCCACATGCGTTCCGCCACAGAACTCGAGACTTCGGTTACCGGCGCGAACAACCCGCACGCGGTCACCGTACTTATCGCCAAAGAAGGCCACGGCGCCCATTTGCTCGGCTTCAGACTTTGTTGCTTCCACGATTTCAACTGCCGGGTCCGCAAGAACATCTCGATTGACGATTGCGAGAATCTCTTGAAGCTGCTCGTCGGTCAGCGGACCGTCGTGACTGAAGTCGAAGCGGAGGCGATCTGGTTCAACAAGAGAGCCTTGTTGACGCACGTGATCGCCAAGAACTGACCGAAGGGCCGCATGCAACAGGTGCGTGGCGGTGTGATTTCTCCGGATTGCCTCGCGGCGTTCTCCATCGATGGCCGCCGTCGCTTCTTGTCCAGCAAGCATCTCACCCGTCAAGGCAACTCGGTGAGCCGTCAGACCAGGCAGCACGTTGACCGTGTCGAGGACCTTGGCAGTCCCCGTAGAGGTCGTGATCAAACCCGTATCGCCAACCTGTCCACCACCTTCTGCATAAAACGGTGTTTGGTCGAGAAACAGCTCCGCAACCCCATCCTCACCGCTCCCGAGAACGGCGATGACTCGAGCAGTTGTTTCATAGTGATCGGCTGATCGGCCAATGAACACCGTTTGGCCCTCGGCACCGAGAACTTCTCGATAGGCGGCTTCGTCAGCTCGCTTTGGTTGTCGAGCAGCAGCGCGTGCACGCTCACGCTGAGCGGTCATCTCCGCCTCAAATCCAGCCACGTCGACGGCTACTCCCGCCTCGGCTGCCAGTTCAACCGTCAACTCGATCGGAAAGCCATGCGTGTCGTGCAATCTGAAGGCATCTGAACCTGAGATCATTCCTCCGGTGTGGAGTTCAGCCGCATGAGCCTTAGCAAGATCTTCTTGAAGAAGGTTCAGTCCAGATCGAATGGTGCGATTAAACCCCTCTTCTTCTCGAACGAGGACATTGGTGATTCGGTCGAGGTCCCCCTCCAAGGCGGGGTGCGCTTCCGCCATCGTTGCTGCGGTCACCGCTGCAAGTCGTGCGACGACCGGAACCTCGGCGCCTGTTCGTCGCGCTGCCAGCATTGACCGTCGAATGAGCCGCCGTAGGACATAACCTCGACCCTCATTCGACGGCGTTACGCCATCGCCGACGAGCATGGTCATCGCCCTGCCATGGTCGGCAAGGATTCGGAGGGCCACATCCGTGCGCTCATCGTTTCCATACGTCACGCCGGTGAGCGACTGGGCTGCTTCCATGACCGGGGCAAAGACATCAGTGTCGAAAATGGAGTCCTTGTTCTGCAAGACCGCCAGAACCCGCTCGAGTCCGGCTCCGGTGTCGATGTTCTTCTTTGGAAGGTCGGAGAGATTCCCATTCTCATGACGGAGGTACTGCATGAACACCAAGTTCCAGATTTCAACAAAACGGTCTTCGCCGCCGTGTGCCGGTCCCCCATCAGCGCCGTACGCTAGTCCCTTGTCGAAGTAGAGCTCTGAACAGGGGCCACATGGACCAGTATCGCCCATTCGCCAAAAATTGTCCTCACCCATTCGCTGAATGCGCTCAGATCGAACGCCGACTCTGTCTCGCCAAAGGTCCGCTGCATCCTCATCAGACTCATGCACCGTCACCCAGAGCCGGTCGGGATCGAGACCAAAGACATCGGTTAACAGTTCCCACGCCATCGTGATTGCCTCGGGCTTGAAGTAGTCACCAAAGGAGAAATTCCCAAGCATTTCGAAGTACGTACCGTGCCGCTGCGTGGTGCCGATGATGTCAATGTCCGACGTCCGAATGCACCGTTGCACGGAAGTAGCTCGTGGATAAGGAGCGACTTCATCGCCAGTGAAGTACGGCTTGAAGGGAACCATTCCCGCAATGGTGAACAACACCGTTGGATCGTGAGGGATCAAACTTGCCGAGGGAACCTCAACATGACCGCGAGCAACGTAGAAGTCGGTAAAGGCTCTACGGAGTTGGTTCGCAAGCATCTCCCAATCCTACCGGCCTATTCGGCGGTTCCACGTGGCGAAGGCTGATCTTGACGGCGGCTCTCGAGCCAACCAATTCGGTTCGGCTCGCTTCCGTGATCACCAGGCGTGTAGTACCTCCTCTGACCAAGTGCCTCTGGTCGATACTGCTGCTCGACCCAGCCGCGTGGATCGTCATGGGGATACTGATACCCCTCACCATGCCCCAACGACGCAGCACCGACGTAGTGGGCATCGCGCAGGTGTGCTGGAACCTCCATGCCAGATATGCCCGCATCAGCTTCGGCACGCCCAAGCGCAGTGGTGACGGAATTCGACTTTGGCGCCAACGCCAGGTGGATGACCGCTTGGGCGAGGGAGAGCTTTGCCTCCGGAAGTCCGACAAAGTTAACGGCCTGGGTTGCCGCATTCGCAATGACGAGACTCATGGGGTCGGCCATGCCAATGTCTTCCGAAGCCAAGATCACCAAGCGTCTGGCGAGAAATTTGGGGTCCTCTCCAGCTTGCAAGAGTCGGGCCATCCAATAGAGGCCAGCGTCGGGGTCTGAACCTCGAATTGATTTGATAAATGCCGAGATTTGGTCGTAATGGGTATCGGCTGAACGGTGGACGAGAATTCCCGATCGAGCAGCCGAGAGATCCTCCAGTTCCACAATGGCATCGTCGGTTGTCGCTCGAGCTCGAGCCAGTGACGCTGCAACCTCGAGGGTTGTGAGGAGTGCGCGTGCATCGCCATCAACAAGTTGAACGAGGGCAGCCTGGACGTCTGCTCCAAGAACAACGCCCTCGGCGTCTGCGCCACGTTCGGCCAAACGGCCAAGAGCATCGGCAGTCAGTGGTGCGACTCGCCACAGGGTGGCTCGCGAGAGCAATGGTGCATTGATCTCAAAGAAGGGATTTTCTGTGGTCGCTCCAAGGAGCACGACCGTGCCATCTTCGACTGCTGGAAGTAGCGCATCTTGTTGCGATTTCGAGAACCGGTGGACTTCATCAATGAAAAGAATCGTTCCCTCCGCATACTGACCAAGACGGTGTTCGGCGGCCTCGATCGCTGCTCGAACCTCTTTCACCCCAGCAGTCACTGCGGAGAGGGGGATAAAGGCCATTCCAGAACCCTTCGCTACCAAGCGAGCGAGCGTGGTCTTCCCCGTTCCAGGCGGTCCCCACAAGATCCCAGAGGAAACCCGTTGCGTCTCAACGAGAACCCGAAGAGGCGCACCAGGCCCAATCAGGTGATCTTGCCCGACGACCTCATCAAACGAGGTGGGTCGCAGTCTCGAAGCCAACGGACCACGCGCTGCTAGCGCTCGTTCCGCATTGGCGGCGAAGAGGTCTCCCGTCACGTGGCTTTCGGAACGGGCCGGATGCCAAGTTCGGCCATCTGTGCTGCAGGGAGGTGACTCGGGGCACCCGTCAACAGGTCTGCACCAGATTGCGTCTTTGGAAACGCAATGACTTCACGAATGTTGTTCTCCCCCGCAAAAATCGCCACCAGGCGATCAATCCCAAAAGCGAATCCCCCGTGGGGTGGCGCCCCGTACTTGAAGGCACCGAGCAGGAACCCGAATCGGAGCTCTGCTTCTTCTGCGTCAATTCCCATTGCTGCGAACACACGCTGCTGGATATCAAAGCGATGAATCCTGATTGATCCTGAGCCGAGCTCCCAACCATTGAGCACGAGGTCATAGGACTGTGCTCGAACCGACAGCGGATCAGACTCAAGGCGTTCCAAGTCCTCGGGATGCGGCATGGTGAACGCATGATGAGCCGCTTCGGGGCGACCTTCTGCGTCAACGCCATCAAAGAGTGGGAAGTCGACCACCCAGACGTATCGGTAAGGGCCTTCTGACACCGGAGCTCCACCAAGATCCACGCGAAGCGTTCCAAGGACAGAACAAACAAGGCGGTACTCGTCGGCGACGATCACAATGAGGTCGCCTGCGGATGCTCCAGTTCGGTCAAGCACCGCTGCGCGTTCAGCGTCGGTCAAGAATCGGTCGAGCGGTGAGTCAACGCCAAGCACGCCGTCGTGCTCGGTGACCTTGAACCATGCAAGTCCCTTGGCGCCAAGGGACTTTGCCCTGTCCACCAATTGGTCGAGACGTGACCTTGAAAACTCCGCTCCTCCTTCGACCTTCAGTGCTTTCACCGTCGGGGCGGCAAATGCCTTCACCTCGGTCTCGGCAAAATCTGCCGAGAGGTCAATGAGGCGCATCTCAAATCGCAAGTCCGGCTTGTCCGTCCCGTATTGATCAATCGCCTCAGCCCAGGTAATGGTTTCGACCGCTCCGGGTCGGACTCCTGTCGCAACTTCTGCGGCATCAAGCACGGCTTCGGTCACGAATGCTCTGATCTCTTGTTCGGTGACGAAGGAGCACTCGAGATCGAGTTGAGAAAATTCGAATTGACGATCAGCCCGAAGGTCCTCATCTCGCAGACAGCGAGCAATTTGGTAGTAGCGATCAAATCCGCCAACCATCAAGAGCTGCTTCGCAAGCTGCGGGCTTTGCGGCAATGAGTAGAACTTGCCCTGATGGAGGCGGGAAGGGACAGCGAACTCTCGGCTTCCCTCAGGCGTCGGCGCCCAGAGCAGTGGTGTCTCGATCTCGCAGAAATCCTGAGCATCCATTGCCAGGCGAATTGCCCGATTCACTTGGGCGCGAAGGCGGAGATTGCGCTGCATCTTGGGCCGACGGAGATCAATGTAGCGATGCTTGAGGCGAATGGGCTCATCAACTTCAACCCGATCATCGACAGCGAATGGCGGAGGTTCTGCAGCATTGAGGACCGTGACCACGCAGTCGTGCAGCTCAACTTCACCGGTTGCGAGCTGATCATTCGTCGTGCCCGAAGGCCGCGCCGAAACCGTTCCTTCGACCTGCAAGACATATTCACTTCGGACGTCGACCGATCCTTCAACCACGCACTGCACAATGCCGGTGTAGTCACGGAGATCAACGAAGGCGAGGTGTTCCCCGTGCTCGCGCCGCTTGCCTACCCAACCACAAACGGTGATCCGCTCACCAACGTGGAGTGGCCGTACCTCACCGCACCGAAGTGTTCGCATCGAAGGAATGGCAGGGCTGACGTCGGGGCTCACGAGGATCCTTCAGGTGTGGTGATGGTGCGATTGGACAAAAAGCTCAGTACTTCGGCACGAAGAACGACGAGTTGCTCGCCGTCGCCGCGCAAGTCACGAATCGTAACCGTTCCGGACTCAAGTTCTCGCTCTCCAACGACCAACGCAAAGCGAGCGCCAGATCGGTCGGCAGTCTTGAACTGCGACTTCATTGAACGATTTCCGTAGGCGCGTTCAGTGGCAATACCACCCGCGCGAAGCTCGGCAACAAGGTCTCGTGCGGCCCGTCCATCGGTGGTGTCGATGACGTAGGCAAGTGGTGACCTTGGAGGAACAGCGAAGACACCCTGTCGGTCACAAGCAAGCAGGACGCGCTCGATACCACTGCCAAAACCAATTCCTGGTGTTGACGGACCTCCGAGGACTTCTACTAAACCGTCGTAGCGTCCACCGCCAAGGAGCGTGAGTTCGCCATCACCGAGATCGAGCGTGACTTCAAAGGCCGTACGTGTGTAGTAATCGAGCCCCCGAACGAGTCGCTGATCGAGAAAATACGCAATACCCCGGGCGTCGAGTCCCTCTTTGACTCGTTCGAAATGCGTGCCGCAGTCAACACAAAGGGCATCCAGCATCGATGGCGCACCGACACTGACCGCGCGACAGGACTCCGTTTTGCAGTCAAGAATGCGAAGTGGATTGCGGTCAATCTTCGCAGCGTGCTCGTCGCAGAGCTCGGGCGCATGGTCGTGGAAATACGCCCTCAATTCTTCAAGATACTGAGGGCGACAGGCACTGTCGCCCAAGGTATTGAGCCGAAGCGTGAAACCTTGAAGCCCAAGTCCCGTGAGGTAATCAATCCCAAGTCCGAGCACCTCGACATCAACGTCAGGATCCGAGATCCCGAGCACCTCAATGCCCACCTGGTGATGTTGGCGATACCGGCCAGCTTGTGGCCGTTCATAGCGAAAGATTGGTGCGGCGTACCATGCGCGAAATGGTGGTGTTGGGCGTGCCTGGAGAAAGGCCCGAACAACAGAAGCCGTCCCTTCGGGACGAAGCGCCATTGCCCTCCCGCCCCGGTCTTCAAACTCGTACATCTCTTTGCCGACAACCTCGGTCTCGGTGCCAACACCGCGCTTGAAGAGACGTACGTCCTCAAACAGCGGTGTCTGGATGAGGCCATAGCCATAGAGGTGGGCGTGGTTCGCAAACAGACCGAGGAGCGCAACCCAGCGATCGGATGCTCCCGGCAGGAGATCGTGGGTTCCAACTGGGGCGCGCAGCAGTTCAAGGGATGCAGCGTCGTCGCTCATGCCTGGACCTTTCCTGGAAGAAGTCGGAAGGCATCAAACACTCCATCAAGCGCTCGGATTGAGCTCATGACCGAGACGAGATGATTTGGATCGACCAATTCAATGTCAAACGCCATTCGACAGGTTCGGTCTGAGGAGGTGTGTGTTCGAGCGGAAATGATGTTCAAGTGATGCTCAGCGACCACCCGTGAGACGTCGGCGAGAAGTCGGTTTCGGTCAAAAGCACGAACTTCAATCGTGGCAAGGAAAATACCTTGCGAGCCTCCATCCCATTCGACTTCAATGAGGCGCTCTCTCGACCCAGCTGACAGTGCCGTTGCGTTCGCACAGTCAGTGCGGTGCACCGATACCCCTCGACCCTGCGTGACGAAGCCCATGATCTGGTCGCCTGGAACGGGAGTACAGCATCGAGCGAGCTGCACCATCACGTCGTCAAGACCCTCGACGTACACACCAGTTCCTCGGCGAGGACTTGAGGTAGTCCTCGGTCCGCGATTGACGGTGGTTGGGAGTTGTTCGAGCTCTCCGCCATTGAGTTCGCGTTGGAGCTTTTGAATGATGGTTTGAATCGAGGCTTGGTGTTCGCCAATTGCGGCGAACAATGAATCGAGATCCGAAAGATTCATGGACTTGGCCACCTCGAGGAGGGCCGCAGAGCCGAGAATTCGCTGCAGCGGCATACCCTCTCGCCGGAGGGCCTTGGTCAAATCTTCCCGACCGGTTTCAATGGCATCTTCTCGCCGCTCTTTCGAGAACCACTGGCGAATCTTGTTCCGAGCCCTCGACGAAGTAACGACATTGAGCCAGTCTCGGCTCGGGCCGGCATTGGGGTCTTTCGAGGTCAACACCTCGACCGTGTCAGCTGACGTGAGGACGGTCGTCAACGGAACAAGCCTTCCGTTCACCTTGGCACCAATGCAGTGGTGACCAACATCAGTGTGAATCGTGTACGCGAAATCGATTGGCGTTGAGTTTGCCGGGAGTGCGATCACGCGTCCCTTCGGCGTGAAGACGTACACCTCGTCTTGTTCGAGGTCCAACTTGAGGGCCGCAAGAAAGGCAACCGGGTCGTCGTCTTCTTGATCGACGTCGGCAATTCGTTGCATCCAGGCCAGTTCTTGAGCCGACGAACCCTCTTTGTAGCGCCAGTGCGCGGCAATGCCGTACTCGGCACGTCGGTGCATCTCCGTCGTGCGCACCTGCACCTCAATGGGCTTGCCCTCAGGCCCAATGACCGTGGTGTGGAGTGACTGATAGAGGTTGAATTTCGGTGAGTTGATGTAGTCCTTGAATCGACCTTGCACCGGTGGCCACAGCGCATGGATCATGCCGAGCGTTGCCCAGCAGTCCTTTTCGGTATCAACGATCACGCGAATACCGACGAGGTCGTAGATCGAGTCGAACTCGTGGCCGCGAACGACCATTTTCTCGTAGATGCTCCAGAGGTGTTTCGGTCGACCCGTGACTTCTGCGTCAATGTCAACGGCGGCGAACTGTTCACGAAGCGTTGCGAGGACGGTCGTGATCTGTTGATCGCGAAGCGGCGCACGAGACCGAACCATTTGGGCAATTTCTGCATATCGCTTCGGGTGCAGCGTCCGAAAGGAAAGGTCCTCGAGCTCCCACTTGATCTGTTGAATTCCGAGACGGTGGGCCAATGGAGCGTAGATATCCATGGTCTCTTGCGCTGTGCGGCGTTGCTTCCACTCCTCAAGGCTTCCAAGCGTGCGCATGTTGTGCAGGCGATCAGCCAACTTGATCAGGAGCACTCTCCAGTCAGAGGCCATCGCAATCAACATTTTGCGAATCGTCGCTGCTTGTTGAGCTTCCTTGGAATCGAAGTGAAGACGGTCGAGTTTCGTCACTCCGTCAACCACATTGGCCACCTCGGAGCCAAATTGCGAAGTGATCTCCTCAAGGGTGAGTCGAGTATCTTCCACCGCATCATGAAGAAGAGCAGCGGCAATCGTCGTTGCATCAAGCCCCAATGAGGCCGCAATCTCCGATACCGCAATTGGATGGGTGATGTAGGGCTCCCCTGACCTGCGGAGTTGGCCGTCATGGCTCTCGGCGGCAACCTTGCCTGCCAAGGCAATCATGGAGGGATCTTCGCCCGGGCGGCGGGCAGAGAACTCTGCGAGCACAGGAGCGAGGAGATCCTCGATCGTTGGCTCAGGAGAAGGAGATCCTCCGTTGATAGTTCCCATCACCTCAGGCTACCGCCGACCGTCAGCCGTTCAGCGCTTGCCCAAAGCGTCAACGGCGTTTCTTGCCCCGTTGCGTCCGGCCACGCGGCGCTGCTGAGGCAGTGCCTGGCTCAAAGGTTGGTCCAGTCGGTCGGATGGTTCCTTCAACTGCCTCGCCCCGGTCAGCAACGGCAGTTGCTGAACGCTGCCGAGCGGTCTCGAGCGGACTCAAGGTTCCAGTCCGGTCTCGGCGATTCTCAAGCCGCTCACGTAGGGCCTTGTACTTCGGTTCGCGTTCTTTGAGGATCGCAAGAACTGGCGACGCAATGAAGATCGACGAGTACGTACCGGCGACGAGCCCAACAAACAACGCGACACCGTAGTTGAGCAGGGTGGTCGCTCCGAGGAGCAGCGCTCCAACGAACAACACCGAGAGCACCGGCAAAATGGCAACCAGCGACGTATTGAGCGAACGCGCCAAGGTCTGGTTCATTGAGAGATCGACAATCTCGGAATACGTGAGATTGCTCGTGGAGCCCATTTGCCGCACATTGTCGGTCACTCGGTCGAACACCACGACGGTGTCATAGAGCGAGTAACCAAGAATCGTGAGCACGGCAACAACGGTGTCAGGCGTGATCTGGAAATTGAAGATCGAGTAGACCCCAACAGTGATGAGCAAGTCGTGGAGCATTGCCAAGAACGCCGCCAAGGCCATCTTTGGTTCGAAGCGGAACGAAATATAGATGCCAACCGCGATGAAGAACACGAGGAGCGCCCAAAGTGCGCGCTTCGTGACGTCACCACCCCAGGTCGGTCCAACTTGAGAGACCGAAACTTGGTTGAACTCCGTATGCGCGGCAGCGGCCATTGCGGTAATGACGCTGGTGTTGAGTGCCTTGTCCGAAGGGGTCGCAAGTGAATTGATGCTTGCTTGCACCTCGAGGGTCCGTCCCTTGCCCGAACCGAGCTCAACCACCGAGACATCCTGCAGTCCTGTTGCGGTGACTGCCTTGTTCATTTCTTCAACGGTCGCGCCATTGGCAAGTACCGACCACGAGGTACCGCCCTTGAACTCGATGCCGAAGTTGAAGCCTCGGACACCCAGGGACACGAGTCCGACGGCAATGATCACAAGTGACACGGCAAACCAGGTCCGCCGACGTTCAACGAAGGCGAAATTCGTCTCTCCACGATAGAGACGAGCAAAGACTCCGTGCTTCTTCACTGAGGGCGTGGTGGTCATTGCGCTACCTCCGCCTCTACGGCGAGCCCCTTGGCCACACCAAATCGTGCACTATTCGTTGCCCGCTCGTTGCGACCAAGCAAGAAGACCAGTGGTCGAGTGAAGTAGTACGTCACCACGATGTCGAGAATGGTCGAAAGTCCAAGGAAGAAGGCGAAACCACGGACATCGCCAAGTGCGAGTTCATAGAGGATCACGGCTGCAAGCAGCGAGACGAGGTCAGCGGCCAATACCGTCCGCCAAGCGCTCTTGAAACCACGGTCGACAGAGGTCCGGACCGTTCGACCACTTCGAGTTTCGTCTTTTAATCGCTCGAAATAGACAATGTAGGAGTCAACGGTGATACCAATTGACACAATTAGACCCGTCACGCCAGCGAGGGTGAAACTCGGCGCGAGCGAAGTATGACCGAGGGCAGAAATGATGGCCCAGAGCAACAGTGCCGTCAGTCCAAGACCTGTGACGATGACAAGGCCTAGTGCTCGGTAGTAGAACACGACAAACAGCAGCACCACGAGAAGTCCTGCAATTCCAGCACCGAGGCCGGCAATCAGTGACGAGTGGCCAAGAGTCGGCGAAACGGTTTGCGCTTGGAGTTCAATGAGTGAAACGGGGAGCGAACCATAGGTGAGGACGGTGGCAAGTTGCTTTGCCGATGCGGCAGTGAACGAACCTGAGATTTGAACAGGACCTCCCGTTGGGAACGTGCTGTTAATAACCGGCGCAGACTGGACCACGCCATCCAGTTCGATGGCGACGGGAAGGTGGTAATACTTGCCTGCAACTGCCGTCCACGCCTTGTCACCCACCGCCGTCAAATTACAACTGACGACCCACTGACCAGTTTGATCGAGCTCTGCGACTGCGCTCTTCACCACACGTCCGGTCAATAGTGCTGGTCCGAGGACGTAGCGGGTTCCAACAGACGCCCCTGGAAAGATCACCGTCGCAGTTCGAACGTCGTTTTCGGCCTTTGTTGAAGCGAAGTGGTCATATTGCGGGTCGACAGTTGCAGAATTCGGCGAGTAGTTCGTGGTCGAAATCTGATACTGCGGGCGACACGACGGCACGGGGACCGACACCGGATAGACCTGTGTCGTCGAAGCTAGGTTGGCGTAACACTGAACCGGGCGAATGTAGAGCTGCGCGGTCGAACCGAGCGTCGCCAAGATTTCTTGGGCATTCTTTGCGCCAGGAACCGTGACGGCAATATTGGTTCCCTGTTGTTGCACGCTTGCCCCGGAAACACCAGAGGCATTCACACGATTGGTCAGAATGGCGATTTCCTGAGCCATTTCCGCTCCCGTGATTGGTCGCGCCGGCTGGTAAATCACCGAGAGACCGCCAGCGAGGTCAAGGCCAAGCTTTGGGGACCAGTTGGCTGCATACGCTGCGCCGAAACTGCCAATGGAAACAATGATGACGGTCAGAAGGCTCAGCCAGAGACCTTTGGTGACTTTCGCGTCAGCTTTACGTTCCTTCTTCACTGCCCTTCTGCTCCATCAACCTTCTCATCACCTTCAGGTGACTCTGTTGCGGGCTCCGCCACCACTGGTTGTGGCGCTCGGCTCTTGATGGCTTGCTTCAAGAACACCATTTCGGTAGACGTCGCACTGACGCCGGTTCGAATCGTGACGCGATCTGTCTCGATGTCGACCACCACACCAATCAAACCGCCGATCGTGACGACTTCGTCACCGACCTCGTAGGACTTCTGCTCAGACATCTGCTTCTTCATTGCTTGACGACGAGGACGAAGGAAGAAGTACCAGACACCACCAAAAAGGGCCAACATGATCAAGGTTGGCAAGTAGTTCGGCTTCGCCTTGGTAGTGGTGGCCGCGGTCAGCATCGCGACATGTTGGACAAAGTGGGTCATTTACGCCTCTCGACGGGGCCATCGGGCCGCTCGTGCGTGTTTACCCTAGCCGAGCCTCTTCATCAAAGACGGCCGAAATGACCCTCAGAACAGCGCATCAAGCGGTGGCGTGAGTCCGAGATGGAGATAGGCCGCCCTTGAGGCCACCCGTCCACGAGGTGTCCGCTGAAGAAGTCCACGTTGAAGGAGGAAGGGTTCATAGGCCTCTTCAATCGTGTCGGTTTCTTCTCCAACCACTTGCGAAAGCGTGGTGAGCCCAACCGGTGCGCCATTAAATCGAACGCAGAGTGTTTGGAGAATTGATCGGTCAACCTTGTCGAGTCCAAGGTCGTCAACACCAAAGAGCGTGAGTCCTTCACTCGCCGTTGCCGTCGTCACTGTGCCGAGACCTCGCACCTCAACAAAGTCGCGGACTCTTCGCAGCAGCCGATTGGCAATTCGCGGCGTCCCACGAGAGCGTCGAGCAATTTCCAAGGCTCCGCCAGGTTCAACCTCAACACCGAGAATCGAAGCCGATCTCGTCACCACAGCCGCCAGTTCGTCATCTCCGTAGAGATCGAGGCGACCAACGAAGCCAAACCTATCCCGAAGTGGCGCAGCAACGAGTCCAATTCGAGTAGTTGCGCCAACCAGCGTGAACGAAGGGAGATCAAGGCGAATCGAACGCGCTTGAGGACCTTTCCCAACCATCAGATCGAGTTTTCCATCCTCCATTGCGGGATACAGCACCTCTTCAATGGAGCGGGAGAGGCGGTGAATCTCGTCAATGAACAGAACATCACCGTCTTGAAGGTCGGTCAGCAGTGCTGCCAGGTCACCGACCCGTTGAAGAATTGGCCCGGAGGTGATGCGAAGTCCCACCCCCAACTCGGCAGCCACAATGCCTGCGAGCGAGGTCTTTCCTAGTCCTGGTGGGCCAGCAAAGAGCAGGTGGTCAACGCTCTGGCTTCGGGCCTTGGCGGCATCAAGCACGATGCGCAAGTGCTCGCGGAGCTCAGCTTGACCAATGAACTCTTCAAGGTTCTTTGGACGAAGGGTCGCCTCATCTGAAAGTTCCTCCATTGAAGCAACTGGCGCGACCGTTCGAACGGTCATCTCCGTTGCGGCCATGGCTGCCAACACATCGCGACGCCCCGTGCTCATCGAACCGCCAACTGCTTCAAGGCAATCCGTAAGGCCGCTTCAACCGACAAGGTCTCATCGAGGAGCTCAACCGCTTCTGCCGACTCAATCTTGGAGAACCCGAGTCCTTCGAGTGCAGTGGCGACTTCATCGCGAACTCCGCCGACTGGTTGGGCTTGGCGCGAGGGGGTACTCGGCGTACCCGCAATAAATCGGTCCTTCAACTCAAGGACAAGGCGCTGTGCTGTCTTCTTGCCAACACCAGGAACCGTCGTCAACCGATCGGCATCGTCAGAGGAAATTGCCGCCGCAAGGTCATCAACGGTGAGTGCTCCAAGAATCCCCAGCGCAAGTGACGGTCCGACACCATGAGCGCCAAGAAGGGTCTCAAAGGCACGCCGCTCAGCCGCTTCCAAGAACCCGTACAAGACAATGGCGTCTTCGCGTACATGGGTATGGATCTGCATCAGGACTTCACCATGCAAGCCGGATAACAAGAGGGCGGTCGCTGCGGTCGTTTGAATCCGATAGCCCACGCCATGGACGTCCAAGAGGACATTCCCGGAGGTCTCGACCTCAGTCACACTGCCTCGAAGTGAGCCGATCATTTTCGCCCTGACGCTGCGATGGCTTGGAGAAGTGGCGACGTCCCGAGATAGGTAATGGCCAAGGCGAGCGCATCGGCAGCGTCTGGTGGAGAAAGTGGGCCAGGAAGTCCCAAGCGCTGCGAAACCATCGCCTGGACCTGAGCTTTCGTCGCCGCGCCGTAACCAGTGAGCGCGAGCTTCACCTCATTGGACGTCAATTCAACAATTGGGAGGTCTCTGCTCGCAGCAGCGACGAGTGCGAGACCTGATGCTTGAGCCACCGACATTGCTGTTCGGACGTTGGTTTGAAAGAACACTCGCTCGATCACGACGACCTCAGGCCGCAAATCGTCGAACAATGCATCCAACTCATGGGCGAGCTGCGCGAGCCGCTTTGGAATTGGATCGCCTGGATCGGTCTCGAGAACCCCAGCAGCAACCGCCTCAAACGATCGACCGCTCCCGGAACGACGCACCGCGCCAAAGCCGCAACGGGTGAGCCCAGGGTCAATACCGAGTACGAACACGTGTTCGATAGTAGTTCACAATCCGCCATTGCTGGTGGATTGGATCCGGTTAACCCTCGTAGGCCTCGAGAATTTCGTCCGGGATGTCTGCGTTTGCATGGACGGCTTGGACGTCATCGTGGTCATCAATTGCGTCGAGGAGTCGGAGCAACTTGGTCGCCTCCCCCTGTTCGGCAACCGGCACCGTCTGTGAGGGGACCAGTGAGGGTTCGGCCGAAACAACGGTGAAGCCAGCGGCTTCGAGCCCCACCTTTACGGCATGCGTGTCGGTTGCCTCGCAGGTCACCGTCCACTGCGATCCGTCATCGGCGAGATCCTCACCACCAACGTCCATCACTGCCTCCATCAGGGCGTCTTCATCAGCAGTTCGGTCGACAACAATGACGCCCCTCCGCTCGAATTGCCAGGAAACGGCACCTGGCTCGGCCATGGACCCACCATTCTTTGAGAAGAGGTGGCGAACTTCGGCAGACGTGCGATTGCGGTTGTCCGTCAGCGTCTCAACAATGACCGCAACACCGCCTGGTGCGTAGCCCTCATAGGTGATTGCCTCATACCTGACGCCTTCAAGCTCACCTGTTCCGCGCTTGATGGCTCGTTCGATGGTATCGAGAGGCACTGAAGAATCGCGCGCCTTGGCGAACATGGTGCGCAGGGTGGCATTGGAGTTGACGTCTCCTCCACCCTCACGAGCAGCCACCTCAACTTGGCGAATCAGCTTGGCAAAGGACTTTGCACGTGCAGCATCCTTGGCACCCTTCTTGTGTTTGGTGGTGGCCCACTTTGAGTGACCTGACATGGAGTCCTCTCGAGATCGACGACGCGAATCCTACAAGGTGCCTGCAAGGTCGGCTGAAGCGACCATTGCCGCAAAGACCTCGTGCACTCGGCGATCCGAAGTCAACTCTGGGTGAAAAGAACCTGCAAGAACATGGCCACTTCGCACGAGAACTGGTGTGGTTCCGTCCTCGGTCTCGAGTTCTGCGAGAACTTCGACATCCATTCCGAGGTGTTCAATGACGGGGGCTCGAATGAATATTGCTCGAAGTGGTTCCCCTGCCAGTGGCCCGCGCCCAGCAATGGTGGTTTCAAAGGAATTTCTTTGTCGTCCAAACCCATTTCTGCGAACGATGAGATCTATTCCATCGAGTTGCACTTGGTCGTCTCGTCCATCTCGAATCGTTCGAGCGAGGAGGACAAGGCCTGCGCACGTACCGAAGGTCGGCAAGCCACGTTGAACCGCCAGCCGGAGGGGTTCTGCCAATCCAGCTGAGCGGAGAAGCAGGCTGATCGCCGTGGACTCTCCACCAGGCAGCACGATGCCCCCAAGTCCATCAAGGGCTGCAACCGTCTTGACCAATCGGACCTCGAGACCTAGATCTTCGAGGCTCTTGCGATGTTCAGCGACGTCGCCCTGAAGTGCCAGCACCCCAATGGGCGCAGTGCCCACGGAACTACCAACCGCGCTCTGCGTAGCGACTCTCAAGCGTCGCAGTCTCAAGCCCAGCCATTGCTGCACCAAGTCCGCGGGAGACCTTGGTGACCACGTCAGCGTCCTGGAAGTGCGTCGTTGCTTCAACGATCGCCCGAGCAAAGAGTGGAGGGTTCGAACTCTTGAAGATGCCCGATCCAACAAAAACGGCTTCTGCGCCAAGTTGGAGGACGAGCGCCGCGTCGGCTGGAGTTGAGATTCCACCAGCACAGAAAAGCGGAACCGGGAGCTTTCCTGTCTCGGCGATCTCTTGAATAAGGTTCACCGGCGCCTGATGGTTCTTGGCAATTGCAAACAATTCAGCTGAGTCAGCAAGCTGGATCTCTCTGATTGCGGCATTGATAGAACGCAGGTGGCGAACGGCTTCAACGATGTTTCCGGTCCCGGCCTCACCCTTCGAACGAATGAGCGCGGCTCCTTCGGCGATGCGACGAAGTGCCTCACCCAAGTTCGTTGCGCCACAGACGAAGGGGATCTCAAATCCCCACTTGTCAATGTGATTCGCCTCGTCGGCGGGTGTGAGCACTTCGGACTCATCGATGTAGTCAACGCCGAGTGACTGAAGAATCTGTGCCTCAGCAAAGTGGCCAATACGCGCCTTCGCCATCACGGGAACCGATACGGCGGCTTGAATCTCTTCAATGAGGAGAGGGTCGCTCATTCGAGCGACGCCACCATCTCGCCGAATGTCAGAGGGAACCCGCTCTAGCGCCATGACGGCAACGGCCCCTGCATCTTCTGCAATTCGCGCCTGTTCGGCGTTGACGACATCCATAATGACGCCGCCGCGGAGCATGTCGGCAAGCCCCCTCTTTACGGTGAAGGTGGCAGTGGTTCGAGAAGAAGTGGACTCGGTCATGGCTCCATGCTACCGACCACCATCGATGATCCGTTCGAGTCGCTGTGCGCTACCACTCCTCGAGCACGGCGAGGCGAAGCGACGTTGCGTCGTGATTCCCGCATGCGGCTTCGGCACTCCGTTCGCCCACCATTGGATCGAACCACAACCACCTCGTCGAGAGGAACGCTGGGCTTGCAAAGAAACTCGAGGGCTGCGGTTGGGCACCACTCTCGCAAATGGCCATTGCTGACGCCATGCCGCGGGGATAGCGAACCGATGCGGCGCCAATCTGGTCAGCACGAAGTTCGCGTCCAATGCCGACGCCTCGGTGGAGTGCTTCGGAACGGCGAGAGCCCGGCCGAAATGCCAGACATCGCACCGCAAGTGCCGCCCTGTCGCCATCACCGCGTCGGAGATGTGCGAGTTCGTGCGCAATGACGCCTTCAAGTTCAATGAGGTCGAGTTCGGTGAGCAGCCCTCTCGTCACGACCAGCGTTGCTTCAGCACCACTTCCTACTGAGCAAGCGTTCGGAAGTGCGTCATCAATGATGGCGAAGGACGGGGCACTCAGCCCAACGGTTGCCACCATTGAGTTGACGAGATTCGCCAGGCGGGGCTCTTCCGAGGCGTCAACCTTCGTCGCTCCAATGAGCTTCAAAGTGTAGGGAACTGCGGTGTTGTTGAGGCTCTTTCCAAACGCAAGCGTCAGACCAATGACCAAGGCGACCAATAGCAGTGCCAATGGAATCCCGAGAGCTGCATAACCAACAATTCCAAGGACGACTCCAAGAAGGAGTGCAATCGGACCAAGAAGTCGTACGAGCAACATCTTCGAAGCGCGCTCATTCGCTGCGATTTCTTCGGGGCTGACCTCGAAACCAAACAGGCTCGTCGATGCTGAAGGAGGAAGGACAATCGGCGCTTCAATGGTGGGGCGCCCGCGTGAGCGGTCATTGGTCCGGCGGCCACGAGATCGTTGTTTGCTTCGCTGCGCCATTTGCTCAACGCTACCGGTTCTCCTATCGGTCCTCGAACCTGAACGGGCTGTTAGCCGATCGCTTCGAGATACGCAGCCTCATAGCGAGCCGCCAGTGCATCAAGTGACCAAGATGCTGCGTGCAGCGCACTAGCTTCCAAGGATGCAGGCGAACCAAGCCCCTCGCCTCTTGTCGCCATGGTGACCCCAGACTGAAGCGCTGCTCGGAGCGCCAGGGGGTCGCCAGGGGCCACCAACAGGGCGTGCCCATTCGCGGCTTCGCCATAGCCAGGCAGGTCTGACGCCACGGCGATTGATCGAGCGGCCAATGCTTCAATGATCACCACCCCAAAGGACTCTCCGCCAAGTGACGGTGCGCAAATGACATCTGCACCGAGGAGCAGGCCATACTTCTCTTCTTCTGAGACTCGACCAAGCCACCTTCGAGTTGGCGAAGGTGGATACTCCAGCATCAATCGCTCGGTTTCGGGTCCTTCTCCAGCAATCACCAGCGTGACGTCTTCAAGTTCTCGATGGGCTTCTAAGAGCACCGCGAGACCTTTCCTCTTCTCATGGCGACCAATGAAGCCGATTGAGGGATGAGCCAACGGAAGTGGCGCTGAGGTCTCGACGGCTTGAAGGTCCACGCCGTTAAACACAACCTCTACCTTGGCAGTGGTCACAAACCTTGAAAACTCAAAGGCGGCATTCGATACCGCATACGACCGCTTGAGACGAGCACCGAGCAACGGTCGAATTGGCGCAAGAAGGTGAAATTTCGCACCTCCACCGGCCCGATGAAACGTTCCAACAAGTGGCGCCGGGGGGTTCAGAATGCACGCGTACCCAGCCGAAGGCGCAAGAGGCTCGTGTAGGTGCACGACATCGACCCCGAATCGAACGAGCGCCCGACGAACCGCAACGGAAGCTCTGAGATCAAGGGAGACCGGTGCGACCGAGCCATTGGCGCGAATGCCAATAGTGGCACCTGCGTCAATGAGTTGAATGCCTTGATCCATGAGTCGCTGTGCAGCACCACCAGTTGGTTCAGGTGCCGCAACGACCACGAGATGTCCTCGACGAGTGAGTGCCTCTGCAAGTCCTGCGACTTGGCCTTGCACTCCTCCAAATTGAGCAAGCGAATACGGAGAAACGAGTCCAATCCTCACGGGTGCACTCCAGGACCGGCGGGGATTGCTGGCGCCGTGAAGATGGGTTGAAAGACGTGCCACTGATCTGGAGCACGAGCAATCAATTGTTCGAGCTCGAAGGTGACTTCATGGGTCACGCGCTCGACATCTGCACGAAGGCCGTCCCGCCGCGACGTGTCAATCGGACCATGGATGACGGCGAGATGCTGGCCATCTGGTCCCGAATACACCACCCCGACGAGCAGGGTTGCTCCAGTTCGAATCGCCAACGTTGCTGGCCCTTTTGGCACCGTGACGCCTCGGCCGAAGAGCGTTGCTTCCTGGCCGCCGCCAGCGATGTCGCGATCACAGAGGAGACCCACTAAGCCACCGTTTTTTAAGTGCTTCATCAATGCGGAGCCGGCTTCTGGTCCAAGCGGAATCACGCCGAGTCCCATGGCTTCTCGCTTCTCCACGAAGAATTGAAAGAGTTCCTCTGGTTCGAGACGCTCGGCCACGGCAGTCATTGGCATTCCCGCGTGAGCAAGGAATGCCCCACCCCACTCCCAGGAGCCAACATGAGGAAGAGCGAGGACAACCCCGTTTCCGGTCAAGAGCGCAGACCTGAGGAGTTCTTCACCTTCGCCAATCACCATGCGAGAGGCGAGATTGTGCCCATCGACGCCAGCCAGGGTTGCGCCCTCGGCCCAGTATCGACCGTAGGTTTGAAAATTCCGTCGAACGAGTCGTCGAACCAGCGCATCGTCAATTGGCGCATCCCCGGCATTTGCACGCAAGAGCGCTCGAACATTGGTCTCAACGGTCTGCCGTGCAGTGGTATCCCGAGAACTCAGCAAGCCCGCAATCGCCGAGGCAAGACGAATGGCCAACCGATCGGGCACGCGTTCCATCACGCGGAACAACGTCGTGAAGAGCCTCGTCTTCGAGTCCACCGTTGTCCCTAGGGCTTTGGAGTTCCGTCGCCACGTCGATGGCCGTCACCGGTGACGCGACGTGCCCTGCGAGCGGTAACGGTCTTCGAGGTTTGCTCGGGGCGCTCACGCATCGGACGCCAGCCAGCAGCGTCTTGCGCGTCACGCCAGTAACCCTTGGCTTGGGCCATTCGTGCGGCAAATCGAGTGTCTTCGTCACGTCCCGACGCCTGACGCCACACCCTGAGGAATCGACCTAATGCCGTGCAAGACGTAAGAACAAAGAGGACCCAAAGCGTCGGGACGAGAATCGATGGGCCAAGGAGTGCGACGCCAAGAAGGATGGTCCGCTCCGCGCGCTCCATGAGCCCTCCCTTGGCTTGGAGGCCAAGAGACTCTGCCTTTGCTCGTTCGTAGGAAACAAGGAATGCGACCGTAAGAATCGCAAAGGGAAGTAGGACCACGCTTCCAGTCCGATGGCTCGACAGCCAAAAGGCGACGCCGCCAAGGAGAATCGCATCCGTCAGTCGATCCGTCACCGAATCAAAGAACGCACCGCGGACTGACGACGTTCCTGCAACCTTCGCAACTGCTCCATCGAGGGCATCGTGGAAACCAGTGATCGTCAATAACACAATGCCAAGTGGGAAGTGTCCCGAACCAACCGCAAAGGCGGTTGCGACTGCGCAGAGAAGGCCGCTGAACGTCATCACGTCTGCCGAGGCTCCCGCTCGCACCAGGAAAACCCCAACTGGCCGCGCCGCTCGATCTACCCCGGTCCGCCACCGTCCGTCGAACATTCAAACCTCCGAGGTCTCCGGCAGCGTCTCGCCACTACCCACCCTGCTTCGAATGCCTGACTGGGCGATTTGAAGAAGGGGTTCCTCTGCTTGGCAATGTTACACCGGGTCTGACGGAACTTCCCGGTTCCGAAATGCCTGCGTGATCTTCGTCCATGAGGTTTCAAGTCCCTCCGGAATGACTCTCGTCTCTGCAATCGAGGTCATGAAGTTGGTATCGCCGCTCCAACGGGGTAACGCATGGAGGTGGAGGTGCGCCGGGATTCCAGCTCCTGCAGCTCGGCCGAGATTCGCACCAATGTTGATGCCGTCGGGAACGTAGGCGAGTTCAATGGCTTCGGTGAGATCTGACAGAAGGCCGAAGAGTTCACGGCGTTCTTCGTCCGTCAGTTCACCGAGCTTGGCAACATGCCGCCTCGGAAGAATCAAACTGTGACCGCTTCCATAGGGATAGGCATTGAGCACTGCAAACGTGGTCGATTGACGGACGAGCACACCATTGGTGGCAAGTGGCTCTAGGTCAGCCAGGGAGCAAAACACGCATGCGTGCTCTGAGGGTTCACGCTCTTGGGCAGTCGCCCCAACCACGTAGTCGTTCCTCCAAGCAGCCCAAAGCTGATCGAGACCCATCAGGATTCAGCGCCGAACTGCACCGTTGAACGTTCTTCAACCTCTTGCTCAAGAAATGCCGAGAACGCATCAATGGAAATACCGCGGAATGGATCCGACGCCCCACGAGTGTTGATGCCAAGGGTCCCATTGGCGACATCATCATCGCCAACAACGAGGATGTAGGGAACCTTTTCGAGTTTTGCCCTCCGGATTCGCCCGCCGAGTGGCTCATCGGCCACTTCGGTGCGAACCCTTCGGCCTTCACGCGAAAGGCGCTTATTGATGCTGTGCGCATAGTCAAAGTGATCGTCTCGCACTGGCAAAATTCGGACTTGTTCCGGCGCAAGCCAGGTAGGCAGCGCACCGGCATGGTGCTCAATCAAGATCGCCATGAATCGCTCAACCGAACCGAACAAGGCTCGGTGGATCATGATCGGACGGTGCTTCGCATTGTCTTTGCCAACAAATTCGGCTTCAAAGCGCTGCGGTGTCTGGAAGTCCAATTGGATGGTCGACATTTGGTGCGTTCGCCCAATTGCGTCTCGCGCCTGGACGGAAATCTTTGGTCCATAGAACGCACCGCCACCCTCATCGAGGACGAGTTCGAGTCCTGCACCCTCTGCAACTGTCCGAAGCGTGTTGGTAGCCACGTCCCAATCCTCATCAGATCCAACCGACTTGAGTGGCGGCCTCGTTGAGAGCTCAAGGTAGAAATCATTCAAGCCAAACTCACGCAAGAGATCGAGCACGAACGTGAGAAGACTTCTCAGCTCGTCCTCCATCTGGTCAGCGGCGCAAAAGATGTGGGCGTCGTCTTGGGTCATGCCACGCACTCTCGTGAGTCCATGCAAGGCCCCCGAGAGCTCGTAGCGGTAGACCGAACCAAATTCAAAGAACCGAAGTGGCAACTCGCGATAGGACCGCTGCCGAGATTTGTAAATCAAGGTGTGGAACGGGCAGTTCATGGGCTTCAGGTAGTACTGCTGCCCGTCGTCCAGTTCCATTGGTGGGTACATGCCGTCCGCGTACCACTCAAGGTGTCCAGAGGTTCTGAACAAGTCCGCTTTTGCCAAGTGCGGGGTATACGCAAACTCGTAACCCTCTTCGACGTGGCGCTTTCTTGAGTAATCCTCCATCACTCTTCGGATGGTCGCACCCTTTGGATGGAAGACCGCGAGACCCGGGCCAATTTCATCGGGAAAGCTGAAGAGATCCAACTCTTGCCCAAGAAGTCGGTGGTCCCGACGCTTCGCCTCTTCGAGGAAGGTGAGATGTTGCTCGAGCGCCTCTTTTGATTCAAAGGCAGTGCCGTAGATGCGCTGGAGTTGCGGGCGATGCACGTCGCCACGCCAGTAGGCCCCGGCGACA
>CAIQUD010000104.1 GCA_903874965.1 uncultured Actinomycetes bacterium
CGCTCCGGGAGCCCTGTGAGATGTTCCGTTTCCGGAGAGAGAGCAAAGGCGTCGAGGAGTAGATCAGATTCGTGGTCGCGCAGTGACTGGATTGCTGAGATGAGTCGCTCTCGAAGATCTTCAAATGGCTCGTCCGAGCCACCGAGAACACGCTGCAAATTCGGAGCCTTCGAGATGCGAGCAGCTTTGAACCCGTCGCGCTTGAGCATCAGCTGAAGGTCACGTAGGAGGCGTGCACTCTCGCCCCACACGCCTTCGAAGGGCTCGGATTGTGCGTTCACGACCTTATGGTTCCAACTTTCATCCAACTTGTGCGTTGGACCTATGCGAGCTTCCTGCCCATCTATAGCCTCAGTAATCGAGCACCACGGTGACGTGATTGCTTGAACAAAAGGGTGTGGGTGACCCGCGGTAACGGATCACCCACCAGTCATCACCAGCCACAACCCATCAAGGACATGGAGGAGAGAACACATGAAGAATACCAACCTCGAGGCGGTGTCGCCGTGAGTGAACTCGTACCATTCGGCGGTGGCGGGATCGTTACCCGAGAAGCCCGTCAAGCCGGTCGTGCGATCAGCCGCAGCAAGGCTCGCACGCAAGTCGGTATCGCTGAAGCCGATGACGCTGCCGACGTTGCGCTCGCCAAAGTTGAGAACTTGACCATGGCAACGGGCAGTGTGATGCAGCAGGTTGTGCGTGTCACGAAGGCTCAGCGTGAGCTTGAACAGCTGGTGCCTGAAGCATCCGCACGGTTGAACTTCCTCGTGGATGATCACCTGCTCGGCTGCTCGGAGCTGCTGGCGGACCTCCGGCGCGAACTGCGTCGAAACCGATGATTGCGCTCGCCATCATTGTCCTGGCAGTCCTGCTCCTTGTTGTCGGAGCAGTGGCTGTCATGGCCTGGCGATCGAGTCGTCGTGGTTACGAGGAACTCGCTGAACGCATCAGCGTCGACGCTCGTCTGGAGTTCCTCACGACGCAGACGCTTGCCTCAATGCGTGACGCCGTGCGAGGGCACTACCGCCAGGACGATCCGTTCTAGACATCGTCGTTGCATTTCCCACAACGTCGGCTGGCGAGTTCATGCCCGGTCCGACGTCGACATTGGTGCCCAGATCTGGGTGAGCAACACTCCTTTCTCAGATCGGGCATCGATGTCGATGCACTTGGTCTTTATCCCGACGCCGAAAAGGCGTATAACTGAAGTTAGAGCTGCGCCATTTGACGGCTCCAACACTCGAAAGGAACTCACTTATGAATAAGAAGAATGAAGAAACGAACAAGAAGAGACGGTACTCGGTCATCATGGCCGACCCACCTTGGGACGTACAGCAGCGGGGAGCGTACGGTGCCGAGCGGCACTACAAGCTGATGACACTGGACCGCATCAAGGCGATGCCGGTTGAAGACTTGGCTACCAAGAATGCCCACCTCTGGTTGTGGGTGACGAACGCGACCCTTCGCGATGGGTACGACGTCATGGAGGCTTGGGGCTTCACCCCACGCTCGCCACTGACGTGGATCAAGCC
>CAIQUD010000105.1 GCA_903874965.1 uncultured Actinomycetes bacterium
AGCAATGCAGCAACTTCCGCATCAGCTTCATCGACGGCAGCTTGGAGACTTTCTGCTTCGAGCAGTGCTTCGAAACTCCGCCGCTGAACAGGATCGAGGAAGAGTGCTGGCTCAAGTCGATTGGCCACACGCTCCGGGAAGTGCACCGCAATCCGAAGGGCTTCAAGCCCTGGGCGCAGACTGGGGTCAAGACGTTTCGGTCGAGTCGAAGGGGGTGGTGGTTCGTCGACCAACTTCTTGGTCATGGTTCCTTTGGCTTGAAGTAGCGTCTGGCGCTCTTCGGGATTTCGCCGGAGTTGGTCAAGTCGACCTCGCAGAAGGTCCGCATCAATTTGGCAACGATCAGAGACGTACATGACGTACTGATCACGAGCGATATCGCTTGGATGTTCCGCCACGACCGCCATCGCTCGATCAGCGACAAGCGCTCGACGCTCGGGCGCTGAAAGGTCTGCTCCTTGCAACACCCGGTCGACGCGGAACGCCAAAAACGGGCGAGCACTCGCTATGGCAACTCGGAGGGCTTCCGGGTCGTCTTTCGCCATTTGGCCCGGATCTGCACCAGATGGCATTGCCGCAACGACCACCTCGGCGCTATGAGTCTTCTCCCACTCATAAACCCTGGTCGTGGCATTTTGTCCCGCAGCGTCTGCGTCGTAGGCCAAGACGATTCGCTTGGCGAAGTTTGAGAGCGCTTTGAAATGTTCCTCGGTCAGCGCCGTGCCGCAGGTGGCGACTGCGCGAGGAATCCCTGCTTGGAAGCATCCAATGACATCGGTGTATCCCTCGCAAACGACAACTTCGTCCGCTCGAACAATGTCGGACTTCGCCCAGTTGAGGGCATAGAGCGTTCGGTGCTTCGCGTAGATCGGTGTTTCGGTCGAGTTCTTGTATTTCGGTTCTGGTCCCCTCTTCGGATCGGGTTCCTCACCTGGTCGAAGAGGAAGAATCCTTGCTCCAATGGCGATGGCTCTTCCGGAAGGATCACAAATGGGAAATACGACTCGATTCCGGAAGAAATCCTGCTGACGTCCCGCCTTATTAGTAAAGGCCAGCCCCGCCTCCTCCATTACTTTCGGCGGCAGATGCAGGGCCGTCGAGAGCGCATCCCACGCATCTGGGGCCCATCCGAGACGAAACTCTCGAACGACGGCGCCGTCATAGCCACGGCTCCTCAAGTAGTCGCGGGCTCGTCCTGCGTCGGGAGCCGAGAGAAGTCGCTGGTGGTACCACTCAACTGCTGCTTCCATTGCCCCGTACAACTCAGATCGACGCTTCGACGCGCCCGCTTGGCTTGGATCTTCGGTGATGGTGACACCGGCACGTTGTGCCAAAAACCGAACCGCTTCGGCAAAATCCATGTCATCAAGATTGCGAACGAACGAGATTGCGTCTCCAGATGCCCCACAACCAAAGCAGTGATAGAAGCCTTCTTCGGCATTGACAGAGAATGAAGGGGATTTCTCCTGATGAAACGGACAGAGGCCCGTCCACCTTCTTCCAACTCGTTTCAGCGCGGCCTTCTCTGAGATCAATGCGACGAGGTCGGTTCTTGCTCGAACCTCAGCGATGTCCTCTGGTGAGATGGCCATGCTGTGAACGTAGCGCGAGCAGTTGGACTTGGTGCCATCGTTGCTCTTGGGGGAAATTCCAACCGATACGATGAGCCGGTGACTGATGACCTCGCAATTTCCGCACGTGGGCTCGTCAAGGTCTTTAACCGTGGCACCACGGTAAGGGCACTTGACGGTTTCGATCTTTCTGTCAAGAAAGGAACCGTGACTGGCCTTCTTGGGCCGAATGGTTCTGGAAAGACGACAGCAGTTCGGATTCTGGCGACGATTCTTGCCGCCGATGAAGGCACGGCAGAGATCATGGGGCTTGACGTCAACAAGAACTCAGCGGACGTTCGCCGAACGATTGGACTTGCTGGTCAATATGCCACGGTCGATGAAAACCTCACTGGGCGTGAGAACCTGAGGATGGTTGGCCAACTGACCCACATGACCAAGGCGATGGCGAAGGTGAAGGCCGAAGAATTGCTGGAGCGCTTCAACCTTCTCGATGCAGGAGACCGAACGGTCAAGACGTACTCGGGCGGAATGCGGAGGCGACTCGATTTGGCAGCGGCTCTTGTTGCCGAGCCCCCAGTGTTATTCCTCGACGAACCAACTACGGGACTTGACCCACAGAGCCGTAATGATCTTTGGGAGATCATCGAGCAGCTCGTTGCCGGTGGCACCACCGTGTTGCTCACAACTCAGTACTTAGAGGAGGCGGACCGCCTCGCGGAAGACATTGTCGTAATCGACAAGGGCAAGGTCATTGCCAAGGGAACGCCGGCAGAGTTGAAAGCTCAGCTCGGCACCACGGTGGTCGAAGTCACGTTCTCGAGCCACGAAGCTGCAATCAGCGCAAGTGCCGTCCTTGAGCAAGAGCTCAAGAAGTCGCCAATGCGTGAAGGGTCAATGCTTGAACTCACGGTCGAGAATGGACCGAAAGTTGCCGCTGATGTACTCCGGGCGCTCGACGCCGCAGGTTTCGACATTCTCGGTCTGGCGCTCCGAGAGCCGAGTCTTGACGACGTCTTTCTCTCACTCACTGGTCAGCGCACCAAGGCAGAACTTGCCGTCGAAGAAGCGCCCCGAAAGGGCCGACGTCGATCAACATCACCTGAGGAGGTCGCCAAGTGAGCACCGTGACAATTGCTCAAGTAGAGAAGCTTCCACCCGCTCAACGATTGATGTGGGCGTTCCGCGACATGAAGGTCGTCACGTGGCGAAACTTGATGGCGAGTTTGAGAATTCCAGAAGCCATCTTCTTTTCCTCACTCCAGCCAATCATGTTCGTGCTCTTGTTCCGTTATGTCTTTGGCGGAGCAATCCCCGTTCCAGGCGTGAGTTACGTGAACTTCCTCATGCCCGGAATTTTCGTGCAGACAGTCTGCTTCGGTGCAGTGGCAACGGCGATTGGACTTTCCGAAGATCTCTCCAAAGGTCTGATTGAGCGATTCCGTGCGCTTCCAATGGCGAGATCAGCAGTGCTCGCAGGAAGAACAACCGCCGATCTCGTTCGCAACATCTTCGTCCTCGTGATCTTGACGGTCGTTGGTATTCTCGTTGGGTTCAGGCTGGATAACGGTGTGTTGAACTTCCTCCTCGGCTGCTTGGTGATGATCGTGTTCGCCTACTCGCTCAGTTGGGGCTTTGCCATCATTGGTCTCAAGGCACCGAATGCTGAGACCGCGCAGTTGATGTCGTTTCCGATTCTGTTCCCCATCACGTTTGCTTCAGGCGCCTTCGCCCCTGTCGAGACCATGCCGCATTGGTTGCAAACGTTTGCCACCTACCAACCAGTCGGCGTGGTGGTGTCGGCGACTCGCTCGCTGATGGTTGGTGGACCATTCCTTGACACGACCAAGATCTACTGGGCATTCGCCTGGTCAGCGGTACTCCTGGCCGTCTTCTCGGTTCTTGCAGTTCGCAGTTATCGCAAGGTTGGCTAGCAGCTCGACTTCAAGCAAAGAATGACTTGATTCGCCAAGAGTCGACCTTCAATCGTCAGCACGGCTCGGTCACCTTTGCGTTCAATGAGCACGTGACGACCGCTCTTGTGCGCAAGGGCTTCATGATCAAGCGCGTCCCAGTCGACGCCGCTGGCTGTCCGAAGGAGCAACGACTCCATCTCAAAGACTTGGCGCTGCCCCTGAACAAACTCTTCCCCAGCAATTGGGGAGTCTCCGCTTCCAATCATCGAGATATATCGCTCTGGACTGACCGTGTTCCAGTAGCGGTGGCCATCTCGGTGGCCATGTGCCCCTGCGCCAATACCGAGGTAATTTCCTCCGCTCCAGTAACGCTCATGGTGACGACAGGTATGGCCCGGGAGTGCCCAACTTGAGATTTCTTCGAAGTCGAAACCCGCAGCACCGAGTCGCTTGGTGAGCCACTCGTAGCGATCCGCTTGCCGGTCTTCATCAGGGTGACGCTCGGGGGTTCTCGACAGGGGTGTTCCGGCTTCAACGGTGAGTGCATAGGCGGAAAGATGCGGTGGTGCCGGTGTCAGCGAGAGGACGGTTTCAACAGAAACTTGGAAATCTTCAAACGTCTCTGCACTGGCGCCGTAGATCAGGTCAATGTTCCACGACTGGAGTCCTGACGAAGCAACTGCGCTCGCCAGAAACTGCAACGAGACCGGTGATTCGGGCCGACCCAAACTTTCAAGAACTCGCGCGGAGGTTGATTGCACCCCAAAAGAAGCACGAGTTACTCCAGCTAAGCGATAGCCAAGAAGGAGGTCAGCCGACACGTCTTCCGGATTGCACTCAATGGAGACTTCCGAACCGTCACTCAGCGAAGCCGCGTGAACAATGGCGCTTACCTGATCCGCCGACAAGCGACTCGGTGTGCCTCCACCGAGATACAGCGTGTCTGCGGGGGTATCGAGGTGCGCAACTTCTCGAGCTAGTTGTTCTACGCAAGCGTTGACGTAGTCATCAATGAGGTGGTCCTTGTCGGTATAGGTGATGAACGCGCAGTAGTCGCAACGAAACCGACAAAAGGGAATGTGGACATAGATACCAGTGCCGTTACTCTGCATGCTCCACCCCCCCTCGTCCGTTTCGTCAGCGACTTCGCCAGATCCCTTGCGAAGAGGGAGGCGCCAGAACGCTACAGGGCGACGTTGTAGCCTCGATAGATGGCCATGAGTTCCGAATCGGACCACGTTGACTCGCAGAACGAGACCCTCGAGAAGGTGACGTCGCTGTGCAAGCGGCGGGGTTTCATCTTTCCCTCCGCTGAGATCTATGGCGGATTTCGCTCAACCTATGACTACGGACCCCTTGGCGCTCAAATGCTTCGAAACGTGAAGCAAGAGTGGTGGCGTTCCATTGTGCAGCTCAGAGATGACGTCGTGGGGCTCGATGCCGCAATTCTTGGGCCACCGGCCGTCTGGGCAGCGTCAGGCCACCTTGAGACCTTCACGGACCCACTCGTTGATTGCAAGTCCTGCAATGAACGGTGGCGTGAAGACAAAATCGATGGCGTTTGCCCGAAGTGTGGTTCCACAGATTTCACTGAGGCACGAGCTTTCAATCTCATGTTCAAGACCCAAGCCGGCCCAGTTGAAGGAGAAGGTGCCACTGCCTATCTCCGGCCTGAGACTGCACAGGGAACTTTCACCAACTTCGCCAATGTGATGACGACCTCGCGAAAGAAGCCCCCGTTTGGGATTGCGCAGATCGGGAAGTCCTTCCGCAACGAGATCACCCCTGGAAACTTCGTCTTCCGAACGCGCGAATTTGAACAAATGGAACTCGAATTCTTCGTTCCTCCCGCCGACTCAGCAACTTGGTATGACTACTGGGTCGAGGCCCGCTACGAGTGGTACCTCAGGTTGGGTATTCCAGAAGCTGACCTCAGGAAGAACGTCGCTGCTCCAGAGGACCTTGCGCACTACTCACTTGGAACAACCGACCTTGAATACCGATTCCCGTGGGGATTTGACGAACTCGAAGGTGTCGCCAACCGTGGCGACTACGACTTGTCGGCGCATGCTCGCGCCTCAGGCGAAAAACTCGATTACTTCGATCAATCAACGGGTGAGGCTTACACGCCCCACGTCATTGAGCCTGCCGCTGGTGCCACTCGGGCCATGATGGCATTTCTCCTTGCTGCCTACGCCGAAGATTCTGTCGGCGGTGAAGTTCGTGCACTGTTGCGGTTGCACTGGAGGCTTGCTCCGATCCAAGTGGCCGTGCTCCCCCTCTCAAAGAAGCCTGAGATCGAAGGACCCGCTCGTGAAGTGTTGGCCCTCCTTCAGCAAGACTTCCTCTGTGACTTTGACGCAACCCAGTCAATTGGCAAGCGCTACCGCCGCCAAGATGAAGTTGGCACCCCTTGGTGTGTCACCGTGGACTTTGACACCCTCGAAGATGGTTGTGTCACCTTGCGAGACCGCGACTCAATGGAACAAGTGCGCATTGCCATTGCTGACCTTCGAGTTGAACTCAAGCGACGTTGTGACGCCGCCTAAGAGCTAACGACGTCTCGCAATGTTGACGGGGTGCGAGAGGTGACGCGATGAACACGCTCGACAATGACGACAATGGCAAACAATTCCAACGCGCTCGAAGTTCGTTCTGGAGCACCCGCAAGAAGATCGGTCTTCTTGCGATTGTTCTTCTCGGCCTTACCCTCATTGGTGGGAGCTACGCAGCACTCGCGGCTCGTAGTCACGCGCAACGTTCGGCAGATGCCTTCAGTTGGGTCCAAACTCACTCGGCAGATGCAGCAACACCGTTAGGCCGGTCTCAAATTGAAGCAAAGCTGAACCTTGCGCAGACAGAAGCTCTCTCGGCGCATCGCGCACTCGGCTCGTTCGGCATCTTCAAGTTCGCTGCTGCAGTTCCTCTCGTTGGGCGCGAATTCACCGGTGCCTTTCAACTCGTCGATGACGCAGGATCGACCGCTGGGAACTTGAATCGACTCCTTCACGTTGTTGACACCGTCGAGAAGTCTCCGGGCCAATCCCTCTTCTCCGAAGTATCAGTCGCCTCCGTTGAACAGGCATTGAAGCGCTCCGAGGATGGCCTCCGTCCAACGCTTCGATCGACATCACTGCTCTTTGGCCCGGTTCGGACGAGCCGCCTGACCTACAACCGAGTGGCACGAAAACTCCTTACGAATCTCAACCACGCGTCGGATGTCGCAACCATTGGATCGTCACTCCTTGGGAGTGGATCACCGAGTCAAATCCTTGTCCTCGCTGCGAATAACGCAGAGATGCGTGCGCAAGGTGCCTTCCTCAGCTACGCCCTCTTGGCCACCCATGACGGCACCTTGAGCGAAGTCCAAAGTGGTTCCGTCGAAGACATCAACCTCGCCGCTCCCCTCGCCCAACATGCCCCAACCGCAAAGATTTTTCTTGACAACAATTCGACAAAGCTTTGGAGTTCCATCAACCTCACCAGCGATTTTCCTTGGACAGGACAGACCGCGGCCGCCATGTTCGAACAGAAGACGGGCATCCACGTGAATGCAGTCATCGTCGCTGATGTTCCAACGCTGGCGAGTCTGCTTCGAGCAACAGGACCAATTTCATATCCCGGCCACCTTGGACAGCTCTCTCAATCCAACGTCAATCGCATCCTTCTTCACGACCTCTACGTTGAGTATGGAAGTGGCCTCAGTTCGCAACGCCACGAGGTCCTCGGCACCATCATGGCGGCGGAATTTCGAAGGTTGGCACTCAGCCACAACCGTTTGGCTGAACTGAAGGCACTGGCCTCAATGATTCCTGGCCGACACTTCCTCTTATGGAGCGGTTCACCTTCGGTTGAAGCGGCGATCTTCCGACTTGGTGCCGATGGGAGCATCGCCGCGAGAAACCCAAACGGGACGTTCGCTATGGCCGTTGAGTCTGACGTTGCTGCCAAGATGGACGCGTATGACCTGAAGGTTGCGACCCACTATGACATCACACTCTTTGGAGACGGAAGTGCGTGGATTGAAACACAGGTCAAGGTCACCAACACCGCACCGCTCAACTTGCCTGCCCACTCCTACCTTTACGGTCCCGATGGAAATTACGCAAAGCGTCCTGGCCAATACCTTGGCAATGTCCTCCTCTGGTCGCCATCAGGGTCGAAGGCAAAAGATTCAGTACTCGATCGAGGACTCCGCCTCCACGGGGCATCGGTCAATCTGCTGCCTGGTCAATCAACCACGGTGTCGCTCTGGACGAGAGTGCCGAATGCCGTCCGATCTGGTGTCTTTGCGCTCCATCTGATCTGTCAACCACGACTTCACGCAACAGCAACGTCGATCGAACTGCATCCTGGACCATTTCACACCTCCGGTCCGCTCGAGCCTGCGTTCAATTTGGCAACTGACCGGACCATTGCTTGGAAGACAAATCTTTAAGCTGCTGCGACAGATTCCCCATTTCTTAGGTAGCATTGACCAAATTCGACCGACCGGTCTACCCGTTGTGATGAGGAGCATCTCCATGCGAAAGTCTCGAAACGCCTTCCTATCGGGAATCTCAGCGTTCGCCGTTCTCGTCGCTGTTGCCACGCCGGCTGGTGCATTTTCCCAAGCAGCGCCCGCAACAAACCCCTACACGCCAACCACCTTCCCAACACCGACCACGTCGCCAATTACTCAAGTGACCCTCCCGGGGACACCTCCAGCGATTGCAAATCCATTGTTTGCGTTCACGCCAGAAACCAACAATGCCCTGCAGGCAATTTTCGGAGCACTGCCATTTGTTGTCGCCAATGCAGATCCCATTTCGATTCCTGCAACCATCGACACGGGTGCTGCGGCGGGTAGTCCGAGCAATCCGATTTTCATTCAGCCCGGTCAATCGATATCCAGCTCGCCTGGTGGAAGCGTGACCTTGGCATTGGCTCTTGGTGCGGCGTTCGCGAACAAGACGTTCAACATGTCGGTGACGATGCCTGGCGGCGCAACCGTTCAAATCAGCTTTACGGCCAATGCAAACGGTGTCATTGGTTTCACCGTTGGCGTCATTGACCCGAAGGTCTCGATCAATGGTTCTGCTCCAATTCCCGTCCAGTGGGGAGCGAACACCATTGTGGTCGCAACACAGTCAGGAACCGGCTACAAGCTGGTCAAAGTGACCTTGAACGTCAACCACGCTCCTGTCGCCGCCACCTCAACGAAGAGTATGGCCTGGGTCTGGATCCTCGTTGCCGTTGCCCTGGTCTTGGTGCTCGGTGCCCTCATGTTGATCTCCCGCCGCAAGAAGGCAGAGCCAGACGCTGGAACCCCCGCCGCCTAGCTTTACGGCTTGGAGCCCATCAACCACACTCCTCTGCGTTGAGTCAATCAGGGATTGCTCGTGTGGAGCATCCAGCTGAAGTGTTCGTCATCGAGCCTTCATTGCCGAACGACACCCCTAGTCGTGCAGTTGTGTCCTTCATTGCACGTGCACCGTTTTCGGCATGTGGAATGGAGGTCTGAGTCCTGTGATGCGAGGAGCGTCAAGCGATGCCGGGTTCTGCTCTCTCGGGCAACTACTAAACGCTAGGACGTGTAACCGCTGCAAGGATTGCTCGGGTGACGACACCAGAAAGATAGGTACTCTCAGCGATGGTGAGGTGGTCGTGGTCCGCAGCGACAATGTTCCCAGCAACAACTGGGGGGCAACTCGTTGCATCGCAGAACCATTGATTGGTCGCGAGAACCTTGCCTCCGATCGCCGCTGCGGCTGCAGGGTCACGGACCTTCAAGATGGTCCCGTAGCTCGAACTGGTGCTGAGGGAGCACTGCGACAATACTTTCGCCCGAGCGAGGCAGGTTGGAACAGGAATAGCAAAGAACGGTGTCGTTCCAAGGATGATTCGCTTTGCCGTTCGACTGCCACCGGTCGCATTCGTATAGAACCGCTTCATACCCGCTGCCCAATCCGCAGTCGAAATCTTCGACAACTCATAGGACGATGCGGCCAAAATTGCTACGGGCTTTATGGCAAGAATGGACCGCTCGACGGCTGCATGCCAGGTATTGCATGCCGTCGCCATTGCAGCCGGAGCAAGCGTGGCAACCGTGTAGTTCAGATCAGTTGAGGGGCATCCCGAGAAGAGGAAAACCGACAACTTGTAACTCGATGTCGCCAATCCCGTTGAAAGCGCCGGAAGCCAGTTTCCAACGTTGGAATCTCCATACAAGACAATGGTCTTTGTTGCAGCTGGGTTTCCGAACGTGCATGCCTGGGGGGATGAAATCAACGACGCGTGTGTCGTCAAGTTCGGTGTGCACGCATCACCGAGCGAAACGCCAGTCTGGCGATACAAATCAACAGGAGTTTGAAAGGCGGAGAGCGGAGGATTCAGCGCCTTTGGGACTGAGGCTGACTTTGCCGCGTGGATGGCATCGAAGACTTGTGCATTTGTTGCAGCAATGGTTCCAGTGGCCCCAACGCTGGTCATAGCCAACATGGAAAAGGACGTGAAGATGGCTGCGCTGCCGATCTTGCGAGAAACGCTCCGAATCTTCACTGCTCCTCTTTCATCTCAGGCTTCGGTGCTGCACTAGGTCAGGTTGATGAACACTGAAAATAGCACCGCGGTTGAAGATTCTAGAGTCGAAATTCTGAGGATTGCCTTCGAGGATATGAATTTCCTGATCAAGTATGCACAGCGCTGAGCAAGAACTGCGTCGATTCTTCCGTGACTCCTCGATTCGAAAAGATGCGAAAAATGCATCGCCTCCAGCCAGATCCATGGAGATGGAACTCAGCGAAGCAGTGGTCGCTCAATCCCATTTCGTGGCGGAGCCACCGCCTCCGCCGTCGGGAGGAGATCCCAGGTAAAGAGGAAGCCAAGGAGCAGCCAGACGGGTGTCAGCGTCGAGTAGCTCGTCGTTGCAACAACACCAACGAACCAAAGAAAGAACACGATGAAACTCGCAACCTTTGGAATGCGCGAGAGACGAACCGCACCAGCAATCTTCACAAAGATGAAGAGCCACACGATCAACCCGATAACCCCAACTTCAACGATGTAGTTGATCAAAATTGACCAAATCGTCACGATCTTGACGAAACCGTAAAACTTGATGATTCCTGGTGCGCTCACCACGAACAGTCTTGGAACTTGCCCAGGACCCGTACCCACCACAAAGGTGTGTACCGAGGTAAACCAAAGGTGGAAACCCTCCTGAATGGAGTTCCAGCGGAGCGTCCACGAGGAGTTGGCAGTTCCTCCGGCAGCTCTGTTCATGAGCTGAGCCACACCAATTGGGGCAACGACAATGGCGAGGATCACCAGGCGGCGAGCAAATTTCTGCAAGTGAAGTCCCTCAGAACGAGGGAATGGATTGACGTCAGCTTCTCGATTCGGCGACTTCATCGCGAAAACAGCAATACAACCGAAGAGGCCAACGAGGGCGAAGAGCGACATGCCACTTTGAGAGAAAGCAACCAGAAGCGCTCCCCCGCTGATGCCTGCGAAGGTCAGTGTTCGCTGAAGGAGGGAAATCCGAACACCAAGCCGTTCAAGGATGAAGTAGATGATGATGGCCATGGCGAGCCATGGGCCAATACACGCAGCCATGGCAGACGGCTCTGAGAAGGCTCCAAACGGTCGTCCACCACTGTTGAGAAATGCCTGGATTGCCGTCGGGTCCCACGAAGCAAAGGTTGGATTCATGTGGTACATCGCTTGGAACGGAAAGGAGTGGTGCCGGAATCCAAGGAACTGCACCAAACCGAACGCAGAATTGATGAGTAGCGCCGCGGTGAGTGACCGAAGCAAGACGAGGAAGTCTTCAGCTTCGGTTACTGCTGCGGCTCCGAGAACCGCAGTCATCGAAAGCACGAGGTTTGTGGCGTATTTCAGGCCAATGCTGGTTGAAAAGACCGGGTTGGTTTGGAAGGTCAGCAACGCAAGGCTCACCGACAGCGGGAGAATGAGCAAGAAACTGAGCAGGATAAGTCGGCGTTTTGCAGCACGAGCACCAAAAAGGCCTGCGGCGATGAGCGAAAGCTGCGAGAGCTGAAATGCCGAACTGTGCCCATACGGAATAGCGACATATGGCAAGAACCCCGTCACCACACCGATCGCAAGAAACAGGCGCTTCAGACGCTGTTCAGGAGACGTGACATCGACAACCTCAAACGATTCTGTCGACCTCATGCTCAGAACATTGGATACCGCCACGCTTCAGTCCTTCGGTCGCCGTCGCTCTCGGGCGAGTATAGGCACGACAGACTGAAAAGCCACGGCAGCGGTTGACCGTCAAGGTGCCGTGAGCCCAAGACCTTCCGTCAATTTCGGTTGTTGAAGTTCTCGAATGTTGGTGGAGAGCAATGGTAACTTGGCGCGCTGACGACTTGAGAGGGTTCTGCGTGATGGCAATTCCACCCGAGGTGACTCCTCGGTGCACGGTCCTCTTTGCAACAAGTGGGGCTCCTTTTGGCGTCACCGAGCTCTGGTTTCAGCCAGAAGCAAGAGAAGTCGAGCGATCCTTTGATGTCGTGCTCCTACCGACTTGGCCACGAGGACCGCTCAGTCCTTGGCCGGGTCGGGTTCTCACAGAGAACGGACGACCGCGTCTCCGCCCTTTCAGGGTTGCAAAGGCGTTGGTTCGTTCAAAGGAACTCCGTTCGTTGTTGTGGAGTGCGAGGGACACCTACAACTTCCGAACCGCTGGCAAGTGCGTCCTTGCATTTTTCGTCGCCCTTCAGTGGGCGTTTGAATTGGAAGACCGGAAGGTTCCGGTCTGTCACATTCATGCAACGACGGTCGCTTCTCCTGCAATGACCGCTGCGGTCATTGCCCAATACCTCAATCTTCAGTCGTCAGGTACCGCGCATCGAGGCGACATCATTCGGCGAGGACCTCGGCGGGCCGTGAATGCCTTAGGGCTTGTTCGGGCCATTTCACAACGATCTCAAGAGATGCTGTTGGCCCAAGGATGCGAGTCAGAGGTCTTGAAATTTGGAGGACTCGAATCGGTGGCAAGTGCTCCGGTCTGTCACCCTTCGGCAACCCTTTCCATCGTCGCCATTGGCCACCTGAGTCACGTCAAAGGACACACGCGAGCGCTCAAGATGCTCGTGCGTGCGAAAGAGGCAGGCGTGAACTTTACGCTCGAGATTTTCGGCAATGGCCCGCTCCAACAAGAACTCCTCGATGAGATCCATGCCTCGGGCCTCGACGAACAGGTTCACCTTCGAGGACTGCTTCCTCATGACGACCTTCTCAAGGAACTCGAGACTGGCAGATGGAACGTTCTCATCCATCCATCACGCGAGCATGGCGACCAGCACGAGGGCCTTCCTGTCGCCATCCTCGAAGCGGCCTCTAATGGTTTGTGCATCATCGCTTCAGATTCGGGCGGAACCCCGGAGTTCCTCACTCACGGCGTCAATGGCCTCCTCTTCGGTGGTGCAGATACCGAAGCGGCAATTGAAACTGGTGCTCAGTCGCTGATTGCCGTCGCTCGAGACCTTGAACTCCAGCGTTCCCTTGGAGAACATGCCATCGTTGATGCGAGCGCCTACGTGGCCACGAAGACGGTTGCCGGCCTTCGCAAGGCAATCGAGTCTCTGCCTCCTCGACCCTGAGCCGACTCCTTGGAGCCCAAGGACTCTCTATGAGGAGATCGAAGGATGGCTCAGTCGTAGGAGGCGGGGAAGCGCCAGGTAGCAAAGCGCCAGACCCAAGATCAGCACGTCAGCAATGACACGCTGCACAACTGAACCGTCGAGCGTAAGCAGTCCAAGAAGACTCGTCCCGGCCATCCACAGCGAGAGGGTGGCTGTTGTCTTTTGGTGCGACCATCCTCCAGTAACGAGCAATTGGAAAATGTGCTCCCGGTGTGCTTCATGAAGGGTTGCACCTCGCCGATACCTGCGAACCAAGGTCGATCCCACGTCGACCACGTAGATGGCTGTTGGCGCAAAGGCAGCTTCCAGCGGGACGTCAAAACGAATCGCTGCCAGACCCAACCCTGCAATGAAGCAGCCAATGCCGTAGCTTCCGACGTCTCCGAGAAACATCCGTGCTCGCGGGAAGTTGAACGGGAGAAATCCGAGTGCAGCTGCAGCGAGTGCGACTCCCCCAACGGCAAGGAGTTCAACGTGACGGCGTTGACCAATTGCCGCAAAGGTGAGACCAGCAACAACGCTCTGGGCACACGAGAGGCCGTTAATGCCGTCCATGAAGTTGAACGCGTTGACATAGCCTGCGACCCAGACGGTCGAAATGAGGATGAGAGGAATGGCAAGGAGAAGGTTGAGTCGACCTGGATCAAGAAGGACAATTGCGAGCACGAATCCAATACCCAATTGCATCGCAAATCGAAACAGCGCGGAGAGCGACCCGAGAAGGTCATCAAGAAAGCCAATGATTCCAAGGAGCACGCTCGCCACCATCAAAACAGCGAGGTCAGACGTCCACGACGCCGAATGCGTCAGCAGTCCGGCGACCACGCCCGTAAGCACTCCGATCCCGCCTCCCCGAACAATTGGTCGCTCGTGAAGCGATCGATGGTTGGGAAGGTCGAGCACTCCTCGTCGTTCCAAGACGTATTTGGCGCCGGCAGATGCAACAGCGGAAGTAGCGAGCGCCACGACGGCAACCGGGAGGAGCGCTTCTACTGAGCTCACAAGGGCTGAGTTGGCGATGTCCGAGGCACCATGGATGCCACCTTCAACGCCTCGGCGACCAATTCGACAGGCCCGTCAATCGGAAGCTCCGCAACGACAAGGAGTTCAACCGAGGGAACGGTTGCACTCTTGATCATTGGATGGACATCTTCAACGTCCACTTCATCCGTTCCAAAGAGTTGCTCGTGCAACTTCTCTCCGTGCCGAAGCCCGGTGTAGACAATTTCGATCGGGATAGGACTTTCGGTCGCCAGTTGTCGAGCGACGTCATCAATTCTGATGGGCTCTCCCATCTCAAGAATCAACACACGCCCAGTCTCACCGAGGGTGGCGGCCTGGAGCGTCAGCTGGACTGCCTCGGGTATCGTCATGAAATATCTGGAGATGTCTGGGTGCGTGACGGTGATTGGTCCACCATTGGCAACTTGGTCGCGGAATGTCGTCAACATTGAGCCACGACTTCCGAGCACATTCCCAAAGCGGACGCTCATGTATCTCCCGCTGCTTCCCTGACCGAGTGCGGTGGTCAGGCGCTCGGCCAGACGCTTCGAGTAGCCAAGGACGGAGATTGGATCTGCAGCCTTGTCGGTCGAGATGTTGATGAACGCTTCAACGCCATGCTCGACGGCGACCTCGAGAACATTGCTCGTCCCCCACACATTGGTCTTGATCGCCTCAGCTGGCCACATTTCGAGCAGGGGAAGGTGCTTCAGTGCAGCAGCGTGAAAGACAAGCTCTGGCTGGTGTTCGGCAAATACCTGTGCCAGCGCGCTTCGGTCCCGAATGTCACAGACCACAAGATTCCTCGAGTCAAGAAGCGCTTTGCCTTCAATCGAAAGTTGAACCTGGTGGAGTGACGACTCATCGCGGTCGAGCATGACCAATGACGCTGGCCCAGCTCTGTGGATTTGCCGACAGAGTTCTGAACCAATTGAGCCACCTGCTCCAGTGACGAGAATTCGCCTGCCGTGAAGTGATCGTTCAATCTCGACGAGATTGGTTCGTATCTCTTGTCGACCCATGAGATCTTCCAAGGTCAATGGACGAAGATCACTGATTTTCTTGTCATCTGCATAGATCTCTGCCAGTGGAGGCATGACTTGGACGTCAATGCCAAGCGCCGTTGCTTCATTCGAAATTCGACGAAGTTGGTCCTTTGAGATCGAGGCAATGGCGATCACCGCCATGGTGCATCGGTGCTTGCGGACGACGCTCCGGAGATCTGCAAGGGTTCCTTCAACGCTCAAGTGTCGAATTCGAAGGTTCCTCTTGAGTGGATCATCATCTAAGAAGGCGAGAGGTTCGAAGGGCCGATCGGGCAGTGCGAGCACCGCCTCGACCATCATCACGCCGGCATGGCCTGCACCGATCACGACTGCTCGATTGCTCGATGCATGCGGTTGCCGAATGCGCCAAAGTGAGCGCATTCGAAGAACCGACCTGCCGCCTAAGGCAAACACAAGACAAAGCGGAACAGCGCTGAATACGGCTCCGACAGAGATCTTTGACCTGAAACTCACGAGAACGACGATGAGCAGAAGTGCCCCAGAAGCCAAAATCGTCAACGAGACGGCAACGGCCTCTTCGAATGAGCCGATCCGCCATCGCTGTCGGTAGACGAGAAAACGGCCAATCACCAGATGGGCGGAGATCACCACCAAGAGGGCAAGCACTAAGGACGAGCCGCTCAACGTGCGATCAGCAACGACCTGATAGCGGATGAGACTGGTAATTGTTAGGGCAGCAATCCAGCATATGACATCGAAAATTTGCGCAATGATCGGCTGATCGAGGTGAGGGAGGTGGCGGGATGTCGGGTCATCATCGGAGCGAAGTGCGCTCATCGTTGCCTCCCCTTCCGCCAAATCGTTCAACATCACAGCGACGTTGCGTACCGCTCAGCGACACTACCGCCTCGCGTGACCCCAATTGGGCCGATTGAGTCGCAACCTTCCTCAACTTCGGACCGAGAAAGAACGAGTGCGTGAATTCCTTATATCGCAGCGATGCGCTCTACGAGCGACAAGACCATGGCCCCGCGATCGGCATGTTCGGTCAGGTACGCGCGACCGCCTGCGAATTCCTCACGAAGCGTTGCTGAATGGAGAATGCAGTACTCCATTGCATCCGCCAGTGAAGCTGTAGTCTGCTCCTCAGCCGTTATCCCAGCATTGGCAAATTGGACGGTGGCAGCGATTTCTCCGTGCACGTTGCTCACGACCGGCAGATCAACTGCCATGTAATCAAAGAGCTTTTGAGGACTGATGCCAAAGGAGAACATCTCTCCGGGAAGAAAACTTAAGAGTCCGACGTCGAAATGAGCAAGGGTCGAATAGATCTCTGCTTTGGCAACGGGTGCACGAAATTCAAGCATTGTGAGACCTTTTCGATGCGCCCATTCCTGGAGGCGCTCTTTGTCGGGACCATTTCCAATGAACGTCACCGAAAATGGTCCGACGTTCCTCGATGCGAGGAGTTCGCAGGCGGAGATCACCATGTCGAGTCCGTACATTGGCCCAATGGAACCGAGGTAGACGAAGCGAAGTGGGCCACCTTCGGGGCCTTGTTGATGGGGAACAGGCCGAGGCACTTCCACGCCAGTCACGACCACAATGCGGTTATCTGACCCGCCTCGAGCAGTAACCACGGCTCGTGAACCTTCAGCAAACAGCACAATCAAATCGGAGCGGGTGTAGAGGAGATCCGCAAGGCGCCCAATGAACGAATAGAGCCGCCCACCCTTCATCGAAGGATCAACGGCAGCCAAGTGTTCGGGCCAAAGATCTCGAACTTCGAGGACGAACGCCTTCCTTCGCAGTCGGGCGGCAAGAAATGCGGCAACACAACCGAAGAGGTGCGGCGACGAGCCATAAATCACGCGCTCGCGACATGCAGCCACCTGGAAGAATGCCCTGGCGCTGAACCACGCCATCGAAAGACTTCTCCGCCAGTTGTTGCGCTCGTAGGGAGGAACCCAGACATAGGTGAACGGAACACCTTGTTCCACCACCTCGATCGTTCGTCGATTTCGTTCGGAAGACCTCCGAAAGAAGCGCTTCTCCAAGTGAGAGAAATCTGACGCGTAGATTCGAACCTTCCAACCCGAAGCCCTAAAGATCGTTGCCAACTCAAACTGACGAGTCCCACCCGGTTCCGATGGCGGAAGCGCATACTGCTGAATAACCAGCATCGAGTTAGCCCCTGACGTCCCCCTAGACATGATGAACCCCAACGAATGGGAATTCTCCCTGTGTCAGAGCCACTTCGCCGTCACCAACCCATGAACAGAACAACCGTGGGTCGTGAGTCGTGAGCACGCTTCCACAATACCGGCAGGCGTCGGCGACGTTAGGTGTTGAATGGCCGCAAAAGGGTCCCGAGAACAACTTGAATTGGATGACCGTCACTTCAAGGTGTGGCGAGATCGCGATACGTCGAATACGTAACCTTCGCGGCTTGTTCCCAACTCAGCGTCTTTCGAGCTTCGCTCACCCCTCGGAGGGCGCTCGCATAGACCGGGGGCTTTGCCAGCTCCACAATTGCGTCGGCAATTTCTCGCGGGCTTGTGCCGGAAGTAACCACTCCACACCCAAATCGCTCGACGACTTCGACCATTCCGCCAACCGGGGTGACGACGACCGGCCGACCGCAACCGAGCGAGAGATGCAAGGCTCCGCTCTGCGCTTCGAGTCGCGTATAGGGAAGAATTGATGCCGTCGCTGCACCAAAAATGTCTGCAAGCGCCTCATCGGGAACGAATCCGAGGTGGAAGGAAACATTGGGTGCGTCAAGAGCCACACATCGTGCGACGTACTCTTCGTCAATCACCCTCCCATGGATCTCGATCGTCCAATCGGGAAGAAGCGCTGCTGCTTCGACGAGCTCGAGAAGCCCCTTGTATGGACTCAGCGTTCCGAGAAGCACAAGACGTCGATCTTCCAACCTCGGCTCGGGGCAATCCTCAATGAACAGGCCATGTTCAATGACGACCAACCGGTCAATTGGGAGGTTCAATACCTCGGAGGCACGATGAACATCGAGCCCGTGGTGGACAAAGATTCGATCGAAGCGTCGCAAGGACCGTGACTGAAGACGCTCCCTCATCGACGGATGCTCGGAAGCGTTATGGGGACGGAGATTGTGCACCGTCGTCACAAGCGCGATCCCACGCCTCTTCGCAAGTCGAGCAACAAGCGGCTGCATCCAGGGAGAGCAGAGCTGTTGGAAATGCAAAATCCGGACGGAGGGATGCGCCTTGATCCATGAAAGGAGCTGGAGGTCTCTGCGCGTGTAGTGAAACACCCGCGACATCATCCAGAGGATTCGATGTCGAAATGAAGAGGGAGGACGAAGCGGTTTGAAGATGCGCTCCACCTGAACGGTTGGTCCTGGAGCTTCAACGTCAAGGTCTTGCGACGAGAGGAAGTACGCCGTTCCGGGTGACAACCTTGCGGTCGCCTCGGCGAGTTCAAGCCCATACCTTGGGTGGCCACCACGTCGTTCCGGGAGAAAGATGGCACTCTCGAATGAAGGAGTCATATCAGGCTCCATTACGACCTTCTTCCGTGGCTTGAAACCGTCAGGTAGCCCCGAAGAAAGAGCACAACCGCAAAGATCACTGCCCCGAGTGCTTCGCAGCCCACCGTCATCCATGCGGACCCAGCGGCACCAAAGTGCGGAATTAACAGGATATTTCCGACGACGTTGACCACCGCTAAGAAGCACTGAGTTGCCACGACTCGATTAATACTTCCGGCCGCAATGAGGATGTTGGAACACCAATTAGAGACGTAGTAGATCGCGATCGCCAAGCCAAAAATTTGAAGGTAGACCGTTGCACTACCAAAGGCACTCCCGAAAACAAGCACCAAAAGGAGGTGTGCGCCACCAGCGACGACTCCTCCAATGCCGAGACCGAGCAAGGTGACCATTACGCCTGTCGATCGGGCTGTCTGTTGGAATGCAGAGGTCCCTGGTTCCAACTTGTAGAGCCGAGTCCGCATGACATCGTTCGTGAGCAGCGTTGACAGCAACAGGGACACCCCTAGCAACGACGTTGCAGCTGCGTAGAGACCCACGACATGCGCCGTTGTCATTGAACCTAAAACGGCGACATCGCTCTGGAAGTAGATGACGTAGAACGCGCCAGAAATGGCAAAGGGTAAGCCTTTCCAGAAATCTCGAAAAGGGAGATCCGTAAAGACTCGAGCAAAATCTCGTGGATGGATCCTGCCAAGCAACAAGACCCCCGCAGCCGCAAGGTAGCCGCTGGCAAAGGCCACTGGCGTGTGGCCGAATGCATAGCCAAGTCCGAAACCGAGCACCGGCCAGATTCCAGTGGCAAGGATTTCGCGACGTGCTCGCTGGTGAAAATTCAGATTGAAGAGCGGCTGCGTGAGGAACGGGAGCAGGAGGCGCTGCGCAATAATCGCCCCTCCAAAGAGCAAGGCACAAACCTGGGTTGTCTCCGAAATCGACGGCCAACTGAACGCGACGACCCCAAGCAAGCAGATGGAAATCACACCAACTTGAGCATTGCGAAGGCGAAGTGTCGAAGAATCAAGCCCGCCTTTGAGGAAAAGTTGGTCTTGGCCGAAGTAGTTGAGCACCAGGGCAACCGATGCCACGGCGACCCCCGCTGCGTACAACCCATACGCACGAGGGCCGAGAATTCTGGCGATTGCCAATGTCGAGAGGCCCGACGCTACGTAGACGAGCATTCGGGCGCTCAGCAACTTCGGAATGCCACTCCTCAGCGCCGCTCGAATTCTGCTCATTCATACCTTTCAGCCAACGACGTCGAAGACCAAAGGAAACAGTACGCCGAGTCTGCGATCAGGAACGAATCAATCGTCGAAAGGGAGCAAAGTTTCCGGACGAACTAAATCGGTGAGCATCCTACAAATGCAAGGCCGGTGAAACGACCTTCGTGAAGACCGACTTCTCTAGGTCCTCGTCTTGCGATCGACCCGACCCGCCTTCAAGACATTGCGCTTGGTCTTTGGGGACTGGACTGCTGCAACGCTTGACTCATATGGCCTCCGCGAGGCGTAACCGTAGGAATATCCATAGCGATAGCGATAGCGATAACGCTCATTTGGATGTGCAACTCCGTTGAGCACTGAACCGCTCACGGTCGAACCAATGGCAGCAATTCGCTCGGAAGCAACCAGCGCTTCACGTGCGCGTGTCGATTCGGCATTCGCCACGAAGACAATGGCATCCATTGTTCGAGCGATGACGACGGCGTCGGTTACCGGGAGAACTGGAGGAGAGTCGACGATGACAAAGTCGGCCATTTGCCCAAGCGTTGCCCAAATGTCCTCGGCGCGGTTTGAACCAAGGAGTTCGGAAGGGTTCGGCGGGATTGGTCCACCCGGCATCACCATCAGGTTTGGAATCAATTCGACCCTGACCAGAGCCTCGTCGAGCGTCGACGTTCCACTCAACACTGAACTGAAGCCAATGTCATTTGAAATACCGAAGTAGTGGTGCAGCTGAGGACGCCGAAGGTCTCCACCAACGAGGATGACCTTTCGGCCACCCATAGCGATCGTGGTTGCCAAGTTCACCGCCGTGGTGCTCTTACCTTCATTTTCATTCGGGCTGGTTACTTGAATGATCTTCCCGCCTCGTGTTTCCTGGGCGAGGAATTCAATTGAGGTCCGAAGGCCCCTGTAGGCCTCGGCTTCGGGAGAATTTGGCCGCTCGAAGCAGAGAATGGCGTAGGGCTGGTCTTCAGGCCATGACTTGAACTTTGGAATGTCGCCTAGGAAAGGAATTGGCGCAAGCACCTTGGTGATTTGTTCACGCGTCCGAATCCGGTCATCGAAGTAGTTGAGCGAGAAGGCTGCAGCGAGCCCAATCATGAGGCCAAGGATGCCCAAAACGGCAGCATCAGTAAATGGCTTCGGAGAAGAGGGAGACTTAGGAATCATTGCCGACGAGGTGATTTGCGCACCAGCGGACGCCTGTTGGAGCGACAGCTGAAGATTCGTCAATGAAAGCATGGCGGTTTGAAGCGCGCTGCTTGCATTTTGCAGTTGGATGTTGAGTGAAAGCGCAGTGGGGCTTGACGTCTGGGTCTTCGCAAGCTGTGCCTCAATGATGTTGATTTGACTCTCAAGACTCGCCTTCTCACTGAGGAGAATCTTCTCTTGGGAACTCACCTGGTCACTGAATCGCTGTGTCGTATACGCGACGTAAGAGTTGGCGTAGAGATTTGCCACCTTCGCGGCAAACGCCTTCTGATGTGAAGCAACGGACACTTGCACGACGGAAGTTGCTCCTACTTGGCTTGCAGTTGCGTCAGGTGCAGTCCGGTGAAGTTGTTCTGACACAAGGTCCTGAACGGCCTGGGAGGTAACGATATTCACTGATGTCGCGATGTCGGTCGGCGAAAGCGGAACGGTTGCGCCACGGTCCGTCACATTCTGAGAAAGCAACTGCATCTGAGCAGTAGCCGTGTAGGTCTTCGTCGAGGTGAAGTCCAACGCCAATGACGCAATGGTCGCAACAGCAGCACAGGCGACAATGAGCCAGCGATAGCGCCATACAACCGTTCCGTAGTTGGCAAAACCTTGGCCTTGGTGGGACTGCGGCACAAGCGACCTTTCGTCGAGGAACCAATCGCCGTCGCAATTCGACGGTGGAGATTTTTCGTTGTGCAAGCCTACCTTGCAGTCAGAGCGGATTTCCGGACATGAGGGACTTGACCTGAGGAGTACCTGATCATTGATGAGCTCCTTCTTTGACGGAGGCATTTGCCCGTGTTAGGCGACGAATCGCCTCTTCTCGCTCACGAGCGTGATCAACAATTGGTTCGGGATATATCGATCTTCGCTGCACTTCATCGAACAACGTGCCGGAGAAGCTCTTTGCTTTTGGATTGAGCCCAACCAATTCGGGAATCCACCTTTGGACATAGGCGGAGTTTGGATCGAACCGCTTCGCCTGCAAGGTTGGATTGAACACCCTGAAATACGGCGAAGCATCAGTCCCAACTCCGGCAACCCATTGCCATCCATGCGAATTACTCGCGAGGTCGCCGTCAACGAGGTGGTGGAGGAACCAGTGCGCTCCCCACTGCCATGGAAGGTGGAGATCCTTGACGAGGAAGCTCGCGGCAATCATGCGTACCCGATTGTGCATGAACCCTTCTGCAAGAAGTTGTCGCATACCAGCATCAACCAGTGGAAAGCCGGTCATGCCTGTCGCCCAAGCGACAAAACGTTGATGTGCCTCGTGATCGTCATCGTGGTCAATGCCAAGAGGGTGCAGGTCGTTCCAAGCGGACGTCGGATTTGCCGACAGCACATCTGCATAGAAATCCCTCCACCCAAGTTGGCGGAGAAACGCTCGACGACCGCTGGTCCCTTGGCCTATCGCGTAAACGATCTGTCGGGGGTGCAAGGTCCCGAAGTGCAGATCGACCGAGAGCCGGCTCGTCGCGTCGTCTGCGGGTAGATCTCGCTGCTCGTCGTAGGCATCGACAACGCCCAGGAACCGCTGAAGTCGCTGGTGCGCTGCTGCCTCTCCGCCGTCTGGAAGCATCGGTGGAGCTTGCGGCTCGACCAGGTCAACCACGGGGTGAACGGCGAGGGGCCGACGGGCAACCTCATCGAGGGCAACAGAGGAGTGTGCCGTACTCCACGTTCCTTGACTTCGTCCAAGTGGAGGTGACACCGGAAGGGTTGAAGCGACGTTCCAATACGGCGTGAAGACCTTGTACCTTCCTCCGCTCCCCGTTCGGATTGAGCCCGGTGGATTGAGGTAGCAACTTCCCACTTGAACAAGCTGACGTCCAGCTTGAGCGAGCGCCGTCGCAACAACTTCATCTCTTCGAACACCATTGGGTGTTGCATCCGCAGTCACAAAGACTGAACGCGCACCAATTTCCTCTGCGAGTTTCGGCACCTCTCGGACTGGTTGGCCAAAACGAAGAACGAGCTTGCCGTCGAGGTCACGATTCAGTTGCTCGAGGCATGAGAGGAGGAAAGCTCTTCGTGCTGGCCCTGCATGATCAAACAGCGCTGGATCAACCACGAAGAGTGGGAGCACTGATCCTTCACCCGCCTCATCGATTGCTGCTTGAAGCGCTGGATGATCGTGAAGGCGCAAATCGCGCCGAAACCAGAAAATCGTTGATTGAACTACCAAGAAGTCGTCGTCCGTAACGATCGGAGCCTGCGGTCGAGATGCTGCTCAATGGCCTCAGCGGCAAGGCTCGAAACTTCCAACGAAGCTTGCGTGGGCTGCCCGGTGAGTACTCCTTTGAGCCCACCATGCAAAATGCGTTGCAATACCTCCAGCGCTTCAGGTGAAACTGGCCGACCGCGCCGGCAACTTCCGCAGAGCATCCCGCCTTCCATCAGTGCGAAAGAGACGAGTGGCCCCTCTGATCCGCACGACGCACAGCAACGCACCTCTGGTCCTGCACCTTCGGCAACTAAGACCTTGAGAAAGAAGGCAGGCGCAATCAGTTGCGGAATCACACTGAGATCGTTAAACGTGGTCAGGACATTCGCAACCATCTGAAAGAGTCGCTCGTCCTCATGATCGTCTTGGACAAGTTGGTCCGCAACTTCAAGGACTGACATTGCACCGGTTATCCGATCAAGATCACCCCGAAGATTGGCGTAGCCCTCGAGGAGATCAACTTGATTCACAATGCCGAGATCACTCCTCCCCTTCCACACGACCACATGCACACGACTCATTGGTTCGAGTCGGCCACCGAGTTTCGAGCGCGGGCGCCGAATACCCTTTGCCATCGCACGAACTTTGCCGGACGATTTCGTGAGCATCACGACAATTCGGTCCGCCTCGCCATAGGCGTATGACCGAAGCACAATCGCTTCGTCTTTGACCTGGCTCAAGCGTCACCTCGGCCCGTGACAGAGGTGTCCGTCGACGAAGGCTCCTCTTGCTCAAGATCTGGCCGACGAAACTTTGGCAAGGCCCGAAGAGCGGGAAAGGCTTTGGAACCAGCCACGATCAAAACGACCACCGCTGCGGCGCTGAGCAAGAACTCGATCGCTGGCTGGAATCCATTGAATGCCATCCAGCAGACGAAACCACCGAGCAGTAGACCAAAGATGATGGTGATCCGAGTGACGATCACGACGACAATCCGCCATAGCGACGTTGACGCTGTTGGAACTCCAGCACGCTCGCGTAGAGATGCTGGCGGCGAAAATCTGGCCAGAGCACCTCGGGAAACACAAACTCCGAGTAGGCGGTTTCCCAGAGAAGGAAGTTCGAGACTCGCTGTTCGCCCGAGGTTCGAATGACCAAATCAGGATCTGGAAACTCTGGATGGTAGAGATACCGACCAATAGTGCGATCGTCAATCTTCGAGGCAGGAATACCGGACTCGACGATTTGGCGGACTGCATCAGTAAGTTCCGCCCGTCCGCCGTAGTTGAACGCGAGTGTCAACGTCAAGGTCGTGTTCTTCGCGGTCATGGATTCGGTCTCTTCCATGCGCCGCAGGACCTTCCTCGGCACCCGCCAATCCCGACGACCGGAGAACTCCATCCGCACGCCTTTGGCCGAGAATTCCTCACGACGTCGAAGCAGAAGATTCTCGTTGAAGTTCATGAGGAACTTGACTTCATCGGCAGGCCTGCGCCAATTTTCCGTACTGAACGCGAAGAGGGTCAAATACCGAACACCAAGGGCAAGCGCACCATCGACGGCATCCACAATGGCTTCTTCTCCGGCCGCATGACCTTCCGTTCTCGGAAGACCACGTTGGTTCGCCCACCGTCCATTGCCATCCATGACACAGGCAATATGGACCGGAACCTTGAGCACATCAATCTGGGTCGGCACGTCGTCGGGCAAAGGACGCTCCACCTGGGCAGGTGGGTTGTGTCGGTTTCGTCCAAGTCGTGCCACGCCTAGAACCTACCTACTCATGAGGGCGCGATCGGCGTGATTGCAGCCACTACGGTTCGATCGTGCCTTTGCATCCCCCACGTCTCGAGGACGAAGCAGCCCTCGAACGGGCAGCAACGCTTCTTCATCAAGCCACCCAAACGCTTCCCGGCGGAGGAGAACGTCGCCTAGGCCAAGAGCAGATGGTTGTCGCCGTCGCTGAGGCAATTTCGGAACAGCGCCACCTCGTCATTGCCGCAGGCACGGGAACAGGAAAGTCACTCGCCTATCTCCTTCCGTCGGCATTTGCTGGCACACCCGTCGTCATCTCGACCGCAACGAAAGCGCTCCAAGATCAGCTCATTGCCCAAGACCTTCCTCTCGTTGCCGCTGCGACGAGGGAAGACCTCACCTTTTCCGTCCTGAAAGGCAGGTCGAACTACGCCTGCTGGCTGAAACTTGCCGATCTTGAATCTCAGGGTTTACAGGCATCGCTGGCTGAAGCCGATGATGATCGGCCTTCTTCACTCACTCCTGGACGCTTTAAACAACAGCTGGAGTCGTTGATTGCCTGGGCTGAGCACTCAGCCTTCGGGGATCGAGCAGAACTCGTTGAAGAACCCGACGAAAAAGTCTGGCAAATGGTGTCATCTACTCCACAGGAGTGTCCTGGAGCAGGTGCGTGCTCCGAGGCCTACCGATGTTTCACTGAACAGGCGAAAGCACGAGCGGCTACTTCAGACATTGTGGTGGTGAACACCGCCCTGTACGGTGCACACCTCGCTTCCGGGAAGCAGCTGCTCCCACCCCATTCAGTCGTGATCTTTGATGAAGCTCACGAACTTGAGCAGATCTTCTCAACCACCCTTGGCACAGACCTCTCGGCCGCCCGGTTTCATCGACTGGTCGCGACGGCGAGGACGGCCATTCCAAAGTCTGCAGTTGACCTCGTTGTCGAGATTGATCGGCTTGGTGATGAGTTGACGGCGCTCTTGGAAGGAAGGCCTGGGGAGCGGGTCCTTGATGGAGAGGGCTCACCACAACTTCGAAGCTTTTTCCTCCGAGCCGAGGCAAAGGTGAAGGCACTGCTTGAGGCACTTCGAGGTGAAGGAGAGGGCGCAAGTGGTTCAATGCGACGTCAGGCAAGTATGGGCGCAGCAACGCACCTCATTGGCGACCTCCAGCGATTCTCAACATGTGGCGACGACGAGGTCGCATGGATTTCCGACAACCTGCGAAGGCCAATGCTCAATTTGGCTCCAATTGACCTCGGCCCAACGCTCAAGAACCTGCTGTGGGGAGACGTCACTTCAATTTTGACGAGCGCGACCATTCCCAACAACTTGGCGGCACGTGTAGGTATCCCTTCGGATTTGGTCGAGGAACTCGATGTTGGTTCGCCCTTCGACTACGAAAACCAGGCCCTGCTCTACGTTGCCAAGCACCTTCCGGATCGAACGAGCGACGCGGCTGAACCAGCGATCATCGAAGAACTCGTCACCTTGATTGAAGCGGCCGGAGGACGAACCCTTGCCCTGTTCACCTCAAAGCGCTTCATGGAAATAGCAGCTGCAGCCGTTCGAGAACGAGTCCAACCGACGATCCTCGTCCAAGGCGAAGGTCCGAAGAATCGCCTGCTCGAACAGTTCAGAGAAGACCCGGCGACGTGTCTCTTTGCGACGATGGGATTTTGGCAAGGGGTTGACTTGCCGGGAGAGACCTTGAGCTTGGTCACCATTGATCGACTTCCCTTCAACCGCCCCGACGACCCGTTGCTCATGGCCCGGAGAGACCGTGCCGGGGAGAACGCCTTTATGACGGTCGATGTTCCTCGAGCGGCAGCCCTCCTCGCTCAAGGTGCAGGTCGACTCATTCGAACGGCGACTGATCGAGGTGTTGTTGCGGTGTTCGACTCGCGGCTCGCGACCAAGGGCTACCGGCGAGAATTGCTGGCTGAACTCCCACCCATGAAGCGAACCGTCAATCGAGATGAAGTGGTCGAGTTCTTAGAAGGACTCCGGGGTTAGTAACCCAAGCGATCGAGGGCTTCATCGCGTCGCTGCCAATGTTTCTCAACCTTGACGAAGAGCTCTAGGAACATCTCTGCCGCGAATGCCTCTCGCACGGCAACGCCAACATCGTGGAGCACGGCTCCACCTTTGCCAATAACGATGCCCTTCTGAGAATCTCGTTCCACCAAGATTTCTACTTTGACCCTCGGCCATTCCCACTCGCTCACTCGACAGGCAATGGAGTGGGGTAACTCATCATGGGTTCGATGAAGCAACTGCTCTCTCACGAGTTCGGCCAATTGCACCGCTTCTGGCGAATCCGTCGTGACGTCTGTCGGGTAGTACGCCGGTCCTTCGGGCAGGGACTTCACGACCTCCGCAAGCAAGACGTCAACACCTTTGCCGGTCTTCGCTGAAACCGGGAAGTAGTCGACATTCACTCGGTCGAATCCCTTTTGGGCGAGCAATTCATCGACCACCGAACTCACTGAAAGGAGGCGTTCGGCAATCTGTTCAAATGACGTGCGATCAACCTTATTGACAACAACCTTGAGGGCTGCCTTTGATCGGTTCCCAACCGCAGCAATCGACCGCTCGAGGACCATTCGGTCGCCAGGTCCAATGGCGTTTCCCGCTTCGACCATGGCAACGACCACGTCGACGTCACCAAGTGCATCGAGGGCTGACTCATTCAGTCGGTTGCCGAGCGTCGTTTTTGGTTTATGAAGGCCTGGCGTATCAACGAAGATCACCTGAGCACCCTCAATGGAGTGAATGCCTCGTATTTGGAACCTCGTGGTGTTGGGCTTTGACGAGACGATGGAGACCTTGTTGCCAACGAGTTGGTTCACCAGCGTGGACTTGCCGACATTTGGTCGACCAACAATGGTGCAGAAGCCACTTCGATAGGTTGCGGGTCGCGGGAGTTCATCTCCGAACAGGTCGTCTCGAACGTAGGGAATGCCGTCGTTGTCGTAGAGAACTTCGCCAAGGTGGCCGGAGAACGTTTCATCGTCTTCGTCGTCGTCGTCCTCATCGCCATCGTCGTCAACTTCAAATCCTTCTTGCGTGACCTCACGCTCTGAAAAGAAGGTGTCATTGCTTGGCGACTCTTCGTGAGCAGATGATGGCATCCCTTTTGGTACTTCGATGTTTGATGGATCTGAGGAATGAACCTCCGAATCGTTTTCTTGCATTCCAGACTCAACCATTCGCACCATCCGCTAACTCATCAATGCGGACAAGGTCAATCCTTCTCCCCTTTACCCGCTCGACGGTCAGTCGGTGGCCATCGATCTCGACGGACTCTCCGGCCT
>CAIQUD010000106.1 GCA_903874965.1 uncultured Actinomycetes bacterium
CTGAGCCCAGGGATTATTGGGGCTCCGGTGATTCCATCATCTTTGACTACGCCCAACATTGCGAAGGCGTCATGGAGTGTCGAACGCTCCGCCAACTCGAAGCCTTTGTTGGCGACCTCGCGTGAGCACCCACGGTCCTCGACCACCTGAGGGTATTCGCACGATTGGTGACCTTCCGGTCGGTGCAACCCATCTCGTGCTGGTGCGTCATGGTCAAGCCATGGCAAATGTGCATGGGCACTTTGGCGGACCAACGGGATGCCAGGGGCTCTCAGAACTCGGGAGACGTCAGGCCGAGGCGCTTGCCGGAGCTTGGCGCCACACTGGCTCGATGAACCATGTGGCTGCGCTCGTGAGCTCGACGCTTCTACGAGCAAGTGAAACAGCAGATTTGTTGCAAGCCGGTTTGCCAACGGCGGTCCGATTGGCCTCAAGGGACGCCTTGTGTGAACTCGACCCAGGAGAGGCAGATGGTCTCACCTGGGCGGAGTATGCGGAACGATTTGGTGGCGTTGATTGGAATGTCGATCCAACCGAACCCATCGCTCCAGCGGGGGAGAGTTGGCAAGAATTCACCGCACGTGCACGTGATGCGCTGCGAGCATTGGCCGAGGAGTACCCCGGAGAAACCGTGGTGGTCGCAACGCATGCGGGCGTGATTGAGGCCTCAATGCTGCACTTTGCTTATGGAGGCCCCTCGGGTCGGAGACTGCTCCTTCGAACTGAGCATTGCTCAGTGACCGAATGGGCGGTGAGCGAGGGGAACTTCACGCTCATTCGCTATAACGCGCCGCCTCCGATGCCTGCTTCGGATTAATTCCTCAGCAAGTCAGCAATGGAGAAGGCAAGATCGAGTGCCTGGCTGGCATTGAGCCGTGGATCGCAGATTGAGCGATATCGAGTCGAAAGATCAAGTTCCTTCACTTCATCGCCACCACCGAGACATTCCGTGACGTTCTCACCGGTGAGTTCGAGGTGCACGCCTCCAGGCCAGATCGCCTTGGCTCGACAAATCTGAAAGAACGTTTGCAGTTCCGCCACGATGTCATCAAAGGAACGGGTCTTGACATTGCCGGCACTGAACGTGTTGCCGTGCATTGGATCCGACGCCCAAACAACTGGGTGACCGGCTGCGGTAACGGCATCGAGAACCGGGGGAAGTCGATCCTCAATTTTGTCTCGCCCAAATCGGCAAATGAGCGTCAATCGCCCAGGAGTCCGCTCGGGATCGAGCAACTCACAAAGCGCCTTCAATTCTCCGAGATCAATGCCAGGACCAACCTTGAGGCCAATTGGGTTGAGCACTCCACGGAGGAACTCCACGTGCGCGCCATCAACCTGTCGGGTCCGATCGCCAATCCACAACATGTGAGCGGAGGTGTCCACCCATTGTTGGCTGAGGGAGTCTTGTCGAGTGAGCGCTTCTTCATAGGGAAGAACGAGGGCCTCATGTGAGGTGTAGAAATCAACCTCATCAAGATTGCCTTCCGCAGCGAGATCAATGCCGCAGGCGGTCATGAACCGGAGTGCTCGCTCAATTTCACCGGCAACTTGCTCGTAGCGCTCGCCCTCGGGGGAGTCCTTGACGAAGGACATATTCCACGAGTGCACCTGATGCAGTGCAGCGAAGCCACCCTTGGTGAATGCACGGAGCAAATTCAGCGTCGCTACTGATTGTTGGTAGGCGGTGAGCAGGCGTGTTGGGTCGGGCTCACGATCTTGCTTCGTGAAACCTTCGCCATTGACGAGGTGACCACGAAATGAAGGCAACGTCAGTTCACCCTGGGTCTCAGTTGATGAAGACCTCGGCTTGGCGAATTGTCCGGCGATTCGACCAACCTTGACGACGGGAACACCTGACGCATAGGTCAACGCCACCGCCATCTGCAAGATGACCTTTAACTTGTCCCGAATCGAGTCAGCATTGAAATCGTGGAACGACTCGGCACAGTCGCCTGCTTGAAGGAGAAATGCCTTCCCCGAGGCAACGTCACTTAACGCAGAGGTGAGCGAGCGAGCTTCGCCAGCAAACACCAACGGCGGAAACTTTCGCAACTGGCGCTCGACGTCATCGAGCGCGAGGGCGTCAGGCCACGTGGGCTGCTGCGCAGCGTCATGTGATCTCCAGGAGGTTGGAGTCCACGGTGTCGTTGTCATGGCTCCAGCCTACGGGTTCGATCAAGAGGCATTGGTCGTGCTCGCTCTAGAGTCGACGCATGAGGGATTCGAAGTTGCGACGCCGAATCGGGTTATTCGGAGGAACCTTCGATCCACCGCATCGCGGTCATCTGGGGATCGCACAAGAGGCTCTCTCGCAACTTGAGCTCGAAGAAGTGCTGCTCGTCGTTGCGGGGAATCCCTATCAAAAGCAAGATCGGGTCATAACCGACGGTCACGAACGGCTGACGATGGTTGAACTCCTCATTGCCGAAACCCCTGGGCTTTCAGCCAATGCAATGGAACTCAATCGAAGCGGTCCGAGCTACACGATTGACACGGTTGAAGCGCTCTTGGCAGCTGGGCAGGAACAACTTGAGATTGTGCTCATCATTGGCGCCGACTTGGCTGAGGGACTTGATCAGTGGCATCGAGCAGAAGAACTCGCCGCCCTCGTGGAGGTCGCAGTGGTGCTCCGACCAGGTTTCGCCACTCCACAGATGTCGAAGCAGTGGGCTTGGTCGGTGCTCCATGTCGCGCCAAATTCGTGCTCGTCATCGGGCGTTCGTTCAGATTTGTTGCATGGGCGTGATGTTGCAAACTGCCTTCCTCCGGCCATCCTCCATCATGTTGAGACCCATTGTCTGTACGATGGCAGCCAATGACCATTAGCGAGTTGCCAACTGGAACAGCCAAAGCTGTCCGCTCGATGCGGCTGTTGGCTCGCTACGAAGAACCGGTGGTCACTGCCTTTGATGAAGAAGGTCTGGCTGCCATTCTGCAGAGTGGCGCCAACTTGGAACCAGCACCAAGCCAGTGCCGGAGAGAGATTCAGGCGAGCGCTCGAGAAGCCAGCCGACAACGCCTCGTCGTCGGCTTGAGTTGCCTTTCTGCGTTGACCGTGGTCTTTGGCCTTGCGCTCACCATGGTGCAAGTCGCTCAATGAACCGATTGCTCCCTTGACCTTGTCAGAATTTGCAATGCCCATTGAAGAACCTCAGGATGGGTTTGCCCTTGCCACCATTGCGGCGAGGGCAGCCGACGACAAGCTCGCTGAGCGCACGGTGGTTCTTGATGTCTCGGAACTGCTCGACATCTTTGACGCCTTCGTGATCACTTCCGGGCAAACGGCCCGACAGGTTGACGCCATCGTTGATGCGATCGAGGAATCAACGAAGGCAACCTATGGACGGGGACCGCTACGAATCGAGGGTCGACAGGATTTTTCCTGGGTGCTCATGGATTACGGCGATGTACTGATCCATGTCTTTCTGGCAGAGACAAGGGCCTTCTACGACCTCGAACACCTCTGGACCGCAGCCCCACGGGTGGCTTGGGAGTCCTGAGCATGGTCGGCGACGATGCCGAAGGTTTCTTTCTTGATGCTTGGCAGGCATCGATTTCGGGGCGATCGCCAGCCACAGTATTGGCCTACGGGTCAGACTTGCGGAGATTTGTCGCCTTCGCCAAAGCCCGCCAGCGTTCGTCACCAAGTGACATCACGAGGCTTGATCTCCGCGCATTCCTCGCGGCTGAAGCCAATGAGGGATATGCGAGAGCGACCTTGTCGAGGCGGGCGGCGTCACTCCGTCAATACTTCGACTGGTGCCGACGCCGTGGCCTGATTGCGACCGATCCTGCAAGTCGCCTTACCGCTCCGAGTGGTGGAGGGCGTCTCCCAACCGTGATTGGAGCGAGTGATCTCGTAGACGTCCTCGATGAGCTGCATGCGACGACCCTTCATGACGGGCTCCTCGACCGCGAAGTCATTCTTCGAGACCTTGCCGTTGTTGAATTGCTGTATGGCTGTGGCTTGCGGGTCAGTGAACTCTGTCAGATCAGCATTGGTGACCTTGATCTCGAAGGCGGATCGGTTCTCGTGACCGGAAAAGGGTCAAAGGAGCGCCGCCTTCCACTCCACGACCTCGCAATCGATGCAGTTCGGCGCTATCTCGTTGAGGGCCGTGACGCTTTTGTGAAGGAGAACACGCCTGCGGACGCAGTGTTGCTCAATCGAGTTGGGAATCGTCTTGGTCCTCGTGACGTTCGAAGAATCTTGGATTCCCGGTTTGACCAGCCGGTCCATCCTCACGCGCTTCGTCACTCCTTTGCCACGCATTTGCTCGATGGAGGAGCCGATCTTCGAATTGTTCAAGAGTTACTCGGACACTCCAGCCTTGAAACGACGCAGATCTACACCCATGTGTCGAAAGAGCGGCTCGCCGCTGTCTATCGATCTTCACACCCCCGGGCCTGAGTCCTCCTTACTTCGGCTACAGTTCCAAGGCCCACAGAGCGTGGGCGAAGTCACAGAATGCAGTCCGGTCGCCAGATCTACGGTCACCTCTTGGTGTCTGTCGGCCGTACAACTGGAGGAATCATGGCAGTCGTTACATTGCGGCAGTTGCTTGACGCCGGTGTTCACTACGGTCACCAGACCCGTCGTTGGAACCCGAAGATGCGTCGTTTCATTCTCGGTGAGCGCAACGGGATCTACCTCATTGATCTCAAAAAGACGCTCAAGGGAATCGAAGAGTCCTACACCTACGTTCGCGACCTCGTCGGCAACGGCGGATCCATCATGTTCGTCGGCACGAAGAAGCAGATCCAGGGCCCAATTGCTGAGTACGCCGATGCGTGCGGCATGCCCTACGTCAACCAGCGTTGGCTCGGTGGAATGTTGACCAACTTCCAGACCGTCGCCACTCGAGTGAAGCGCATGCAAGAGCTTCGCATCATGCGTGACGCCGGAGACTTCGAAGGAATGCCAAAGCGTGAAGCCCTGAGTCACACCCGCGAGCTCGAGAAGCTTGAGCGCAACCTTGGCGGTATTGCTCGCCTGACCAAGCTCCCAGATGCCATCTTCGTCATCGATACGAAGAAGGAGCACATCGCGGTCACCGAGGCCATCAAGTTGGGACTTCCGGTTGTTGCCGTAGTCGACACCAACTGTGACCCGGACATCATCACGCACGTGATTCCAGGCAACGATGACGCGATTCGGTCTGGTGCCCTGCTCAGCCGAGTCATCGCCGATGCAGTTGTCGAAGGCAAGTTCATCTTCCACAACCGTGACGCAGCTCGAGCCAAGGCTCAAGCGGCAAAGGCAGACGCGGCCAAGATTGCCGAGCCTGTTGTTGCCGAGCCCCCAGTTGCGACAGCGGCCCCAACCCCAGCGGCAGTCGCTGCAGAAGGACAGGAGTAATCCATGGCTAATTTCGGAGCAAAAGACGTTCAGGCGCTTCGGCAGTCGACAGGAGTCGGCATGCTCGATGCAAAGAAGGCTCTCGAAGCCAATGACGGTGACATGGCGGCTTCAACAAAGTGGCTGCGTGAAAAGGGCCTCGCCTCAGCCGCCAAGCGGACCGATCGTGACGCTTCGCAAGGCGCAGTGGCCGTGGTGCTGACGGAGAATGCCATCGCCGCAGTTGAACTACGCAGCGAGACGGACTTCGTAGCAAAGTCTCAAGAATTCATTGCCAAGGTCAACGAGATGGCAACGGCAGTCGCCAAGGATGGCGAAGGCGCCATGGCTTCGTTCACTGAGGATGTTGAGAAGATGCTCATCACCTTGAAGGAGAACATCTCGGTTGGCAAGGTCGTTCGCTTTGAGATTGGCGCTGGCCAAAGCGCAGATGCCTACCTCCACAGCCAGGATGGCCGTGGCGTCAATGCGGTGCTCGTTGTCCTCAACGGTGGCTCAACCGAGCTAGCCCACGATGTCGCCGTGCATGCTGCCTTCACGAAGCCTCAGTATGTGAGCCGTGAAGAAGTTCCAGAGTCTGAAGTCGCTGCGGAGCGAGAGACCATCGAGAACATCAGCCGCAACGAAGGCAAGCCAGAAGCTTCGCTTCCAAAAATTATTGAGGGTCGCCTCAATGGTTGGTACAAAGAGCGGGTGCTCCTCGAGCAGTCGTATGTGCGTGACGAGAAGCAGAGCGTTTCGCAGATGCTCGGCGACGTGACCATCGCGAACTTCTCGCAGATCATCATCGGGGCGTAGTCGCACCATGGCTGAAGAGCCCCGCCGGTCGACGCCAAAGCGCATCGTCTTGAAGATGTCAGGCGAGGCCTTGGCTTCAGCTGCATCTGATGAGACGATTGACTTCCAAACCGTTCACAGGTTGGCGGCCGAAATCGTCGAGGTGCGTCAGCAACTTGGTGTCGAAATTGCGATCGTCGTTGGCGGAGGCAATATCTGGCGAGGCATGACTGGCGCCACCGATGGAATGGACCGCGCCACGTCGGACACGATGGGAATGCTCGGCACCGTCATCAATTCGTTGGCACTCCAAGATGCATTGGAGCAACTCGACCAGCCAACGCGTGTCCTCTCAGCCATCCCAATGCCAGCAGTCGCCGAACCGTACATTCGGCGACGCGCCATTCGGCACCTCGAAAAGGGACGTGTGGTCGTCTTCGCTGCTGGCATGGGCGCGCCATTCTTCACCACTGATACGCCAGCGGTACTGCGGGCTGCGGAGATCGAGGCCGAAATGGTGCTGAAGGGCACCCATGGGGGGGTGGATGGTGTGTACTCCGCCGATCCTCGCAGCAATCCGGACGCAACGAGATTCGAGGAGATCTCCTTCATGGAGGTCATTAGCCAGGATCTGCGCGTGATGGACTTGACCGCAATTACCTTCTGCCAGGACAACGGAATGCCGATTCTCGTTTTCGACATCATGACCCCAGGCAATCTCCTCAGAGCGCTCCGTGGAGAGAAGATTGGTACGCTGGTCTCGTGAGCGACGATCTCACCCAACTGGTGATCGAAGAGGCGACGGAGAAGATGGCCAAGGCCATCGAACGCGTCCAACATGAGTTCTCTGGCGTTCGAACTGGTCGAGCGACTCCCGCTTTGGTCGACAGCATTGTCGTCGACTACTACGGGACCTCTGTCCCGCTAAAGCAGATTGCGTCGTTCTCCGTTCCAGAGCCTCGCCTGCTCGTGATCTCACCCTTTGATAAGTCGCAGATGCAAGCGATTGACAAGGCATTGCAGAATTCCGACATTGGTATCAATGCCAGTTCTGATGGCATTGTGCTCCGACTTGCGTTCCCTCCATTGACCGAAGAACGACGGAAGTCGCTCGTCAAGGTGGTCCACACGAAGGCAGAAGAGGGCAAAGTCGCTGTTCGCAATATTCGCAGAGCAGCGCGCCATGACCTCGATGGGTTGGTGAAGGACGAAGGGCTCTCGACCGATGAGGTTGAACGGGCAGAGAAGGTGCTGGACAAACTCACCCAGGCTGAGGTGGAGAAGGTAGAACGCCTCTTGGCCCAGAAGGAGGCGGAACTCCTTGAAGTCTGACCATGAAGAGAACGAAGAGCTCGAGGGTTCGGAGCCCGACTTGGCGAGAACCGGCGAAGTAGGAATAACGACTGGTGGCGTGAAGATCTTTGGAGCGTCTCCGGTAAGTGATGTTGCTGCTGCAACGTTGTTTGAAGGCACTGATCCCTCGGCAGCGGTTGATTTGCCGCACTGGACCGATCCACCGACTGGCCAAATTGCCGCAACCGTTGGCAACACTGACGCATCGATTCCAACAGGCCCATCGTGGCGAGAGGATGCTTCCGATTGGGAGCACGAGGGCCAAAGCCTCGACTCCGCAATGCTGACGGACGAGCATGCAGCGGTGACGGAGTCCCCTGAAGAGAAGGCGGAGCGCAAGCCTTGGGACTTTGATGGGGAGCCAGCATCGTCGTTTACTGCTCGCGAGGAAGTCTTCTCTGCTGACGCTTACGAATCGATTCCTTCGGAGGAAGAACTCTTCTCGTCCCTCGGGGCGCTCTCGGCTGCTGCGGTAGCTGGAGAGTTGGTCGAAGACGAACTTCGGCCGAACCGCCGAGTTCGCAAATTGCGTCGAACGCCTTCAGAAGAACTTGACGCCGGAACTTCAGAGGACACGAGCGAGCCGGCAGCAATGGCTCCTCCTGCTGAACCAACCGAACCGGTGAAGAGAACTCGACCACGTGACCTTCCTGCGACCGTCGCTGCTTCTGCTGATGCCCAACATCAGCGCAACATCAGTGTCGCCATGGCCACGGGATTCGGTCTTGGCATTGTTTTGCTCGTTGCCTTCGATCTCGGCAACGTCATCACGGGACTTGCGGTAGCGATCGTTGCTACGGCAGGTCTCCTTGAAGGCTTCTCGATGTTCCGAACCGTTGGGTATCGTCCGGCAACCTTCCTCGGATTCGTTGTGACCTTGCTCACCCTCTGGGGGGCGTACAACTACGGCGTTCAAGCCCTGCCGGCCATGACGCTCCTGTTGCTTGCCGGTTCCTTTGCTTGGTATTTCCTTGGCGCTGATCGGGACGATCCCATCACCGGGATGGGCACCACCATGCTTGTCTTCTGCTGGGTTGGACTCTCTGGCGCGTATGGCGAACTCTTGTTGAATCCGGCATTGTTCCCAACTCGCCATGGTGTTGCAATTCTTCTCGGTGTGGTTCTGGCGGTTGTTGCCAACGACGTGACGGCGCTGTTTGTTGGACGACGTCTCGGACGCCACCAAATGGCCCCTCGGATTAGCCCGAACAAGACCTGGGAAGGATTCCTTGGTGGAACCCTTGGGACCTTCGTGGCTTGTTTGGCCCTTGTTTCGCTGGTGCACCCTTGGACCTTGTCGTCAGCGTTCTATCTGGCCCTCTTGACGTCAGTCGTTGCTCCAATGGGTGATTTGGCGCAATCGGCAATCAAGCGCCGCCTTGGCCTCAAGGACTCTGGAGCGCTGCTTCCAGGACACGGTGGAATCCTCGACCGGGTTGATGGACTGCTCTTCATGCTTCCTGTCTCGTTCTTCCTCGTCCGAGCCCTCGGCATCGGTTGAGTGGTCGGGCCTCGCCCGTCGCTCGTTCTATGACTTCGGTTTCGATTCTCGGCTCTACGGGTTCAATTGGCCTGCAGACCCTTGAGGTCATTGATGCAGAGCCCGAGCGATTCTCTGTTGCAGCACTGTCTGCGGCCTCATCGGTCGACGCACTCATTGCTCAAGCAAAGAAGTATCGGCCCCAGCTCGTCATTGTCGCTGATCCTCGAGATGTTGCGAGAGTGCAAGAAGCCCTCCCTGGCGGCTGTGAAGTGGCCTGTGGTGTCGATGGGCTCGTCGCTGCGTCGGAAATGGCCGACGTCACGGTCAACGCGATCGTTGGCTTTGCCGGCCTCCCGGTCACGATTGCCACGCTGAAGGCTGGCAAACGCTTGGCGCTTGCCAACAAGGAATCGCTCATCACCGCGGCGCCAGTGGTTGAACGAGTGCGACGGACGGAGGGGGCAAGTCTCATTCCCGTCGATTCAGAACACTGCGCAATCTTTCAATGCCTTGGAGCAAGTCATGGAGCGAACCCCCAGGTTGCACGGCTGGTCCTGACCGCCTCAGGTGGTCCTTTTCGAGGACGAGATGCTGCCTCGCTCGAGGGTGTGACTGTTCAAGATGCGCTGCAACATCCAACATGGTCAATGGGTCCGAAGATCACGGTCGACAGCTCCACGCTCATGAATAAGGGTCTTGAAGTTATCGAGGCACATGCATTGTTTGGCACTCCCTATGACCAGATTGACGTCGTCGTTCATCCTCAATCAATCGTGCATTCAATGGTCGAGTACACCGATGGAACGACGATTGCGCAGCTCTCGTTGCCCGATATGCGTCTGCCAATTGGGTATGCACTTTCCTATCCGGATCGCCTAGAGACTCCATTTGGTGGGCTCGATCTCCTCGCAAGCTCGACGTTGACCTTCGAGCCCCCAGATCGATCGACCTTTCGATGTCTTGACTTGGCCTATGCCGCCGGACGGACAGGTGGAGCAGCGCCAGCGTGGCTCTCTGCGGCGAATGAAGTTGCGGTCGAAGAATTTCTTGCTGGAGATCTTGAGTGGGCACAAATCAGCGAAATCGTCAGTCGCACCTTGGAGCTCTATGTGGAAGACCCTCTCGACAACGTTGAAGCAGTCATCGAGGCCGATGCCCATTCTCGTTCCGCCGCGCGTAGCGTGGTTGCAGGAATAAGGAGAAGCAATGAATGACCTTGAAGAGGGAGTGACGGACATCCCCCCTCCGCCCAGCGCTCCAAAGGTGCCGAGTTGGCTCGGTCTCGTTGGTCTTCTCGGGCTTGGTCTGGTCCTGATCCTCGCGGGGTATGGCTGGACGGTTCTCGCCATCTCCACGCTGCTCACCATTGTGTTGCTCCATGAACTTGGTCACTTCGTCACGGCAAAGGCGACTGGCATGAAGGCGACGGAGTTCTTCCTGGGTTTCGGTCCAAGACTGTGGTCGTTTCGTCGCGGTGAGACGGAGTATGGGATCAAGTTGCTTCCCCTCGGAGGGTATGTCCGAATTGTGGGCTTTACCTCGGCTGAAGAGGTCGATCCATCCGACGAGCCTCGTTCCTACATCAATCAAAAATTCTGGAAGCGAATCCTCGTATCATCTGCCGGCTCGATGGTGCACTTTCTGTTGGCGCTCATTCTCGCCTTCGGTCTTGTTTGGGGGCTCGGCCAGCAAGTGGTCACCGGGGCAACGGTTGGAGGAATCGCCAAGTTCCCAGGCGTTAGCCCTGCGGAAGCAGCGGGAATTGTTGCCGGCGACGTGATCACGTCGGTCAATGGCACCAAGTTGACCGATCTTTCGCAACTCACCGACCGCCTCCACCGCTCCGTTGGCAAGCCGGTGAAGCTGACCTTCCAGCATCATGGTGTTGCTCGCACCGCTTGGGTAACGCCGGTTGATGGTCGCAAAGTCTTCATTGCCGGGAAGGCGTATGTACCGCAGGGAACTAGCGGATTTACCGGCGGATACGGCGTGATTGGTGTTGCGGGTATTGAGACCAAGACCTCCACAAAACCAATTTCACCTTGGTCGGCTGCTGCGCGATCAGGGTCGGTGGTCTGGACATTGACCACGAAGTCTGTGTCGGGAATTGCTGGACGACTCAGTCCAACGGGTCTTTCACAACTGGCGAAACTTGACCTTCATCCAAGTCAGTCGACAACTCCTCAAGCGCTTGCCAATCGACCGACGTCGATCTACGGCATGGTGGGTATTGCTTCACAGGCCGCCTCGGTAGGGATTGCGCCGTTCCTTGAGCTCCTGATCGTGATCAATGTCGCAATTGGCCTGCTCAACATGTTGCCGATGCTTCCGCTCGACGGAGGCCATGTGGCAATTGCCATCTATGAGCGGATCAGAACACGAAAGGGCCAACCCTTCTATCGTGCGGACCTCAAGAAATTGATGCCGGTTGTCTATGTCTTCGCTGTCGTTCTTGCCTTCCTGGTTCTCTCATCGCTGTATCTCGACATCACCAATCCTGCGCCGAATCCATTCACGCGTTGAGCCTTGCCAAAGGTTTGCTCTTGAAGTGCTCGGTCCCTGCACGGAAACGGGCAAGATAGACCCATGGAGATCTCTTCAGAACTGCTGACCCCTCGACGGCAGACCAACCAAATCCACGTCGGCAATGTTCCTGTTGGCGGCGGTGCACCCATCAGCATTCAGTCGATGACGACCACGAAGACCGCTGATGTTGAAGGCACCCTTCAGCAGATTTACGCGCTTGCCGCTGCCGGGGCAGACATTGTTCGCTGCACCTGCAATAAGGCGGATGCTGCCGAAGGGCTCGCACAGATTGTTCCGAGATCTCCTGTTCCGATCGTTGCAGACATTCACTTTCACGTTGAGATGGCATTGGCAGCTCTTGAAGCCGGCGTCCAAGGACTTCGGCTCAATCCAGGCAACCTCAGAAAGCCAGCAGAGATCAAGCTCGTCGCAGCGGAAGCAAAGGATCGCGGCGTGCCAATTCGTATTGGCGTGAATGCCGGATCACTTCACCCTGATCTGTACGACAAATACGGAGGAGCGACCCCAGAGGCGCTGGTCGAGTCGGCTCGCATCGAGTTGGCGTACTTCCATGAAGTTGGTTTTAACGACGTCAAGATCTCGGTGAAAGCGTCATCGGTTGCACTCATGATTGCGTCCTACCGATTGGCAAGTGAGACCTTCGATGCGCCGCTGCACCTCGGGGTGACCGAAGCCGGTCCGCTTCCAGGCGGGCTCTTGAAAGGGACGGCCGGCATTGCGACGTTGTTGGCTGAAGGAATTGGCGACACCATTCGTTACTCATTGACTGCTGACCCAGTTGAAGAAGCTCGTGCTGGTCGAATGTTGCTCGAGGCAATGGGTCTCCGGGAGCGAAAGGGTCTCGACCTCATTGCGTGCCCATCGTGCGGGCGAGCGGAAGTTGATGTGATTGCGGTTGCCAATGCCGCTCAGGACGCCCTTGCCAACAGGAATCTCCCGATCCAGATTGCCGTCATGGGATGCGTCGTGAACGGTCCTGGTGAGGCAAGGGATGCCGATCTTGGCATTGCGGCTGGCAAGCATCGTGGCCACCTCTTCATCAAGGGGAAGGTTGTCCGCGTCGTTCGTGAAGATGAAATGGTTGAAGCATTGGTGGAAGAGGCGGAGCGCCTCGTTGCTGAAGGCGTCGAGGCTCGCCTTGCGGCCGCCGACCCATTGGCAGAAGCAGCTGCTGAGGAAGATCGACTTGCGTTGCTCGATGAAAAGGGTGCAGACGCAAATCAGTCAATGGTCAAGGTCGAGCAGATTCGACGCCGCACCTCCTCGTAACTAGCGAGACACCGAAGCCCACCCTGTAGCGTGATGGCCCATGCGCTTCAGTCAACTTCTCCTCCGAACACTCCGCGAAAGTCCAGCCGACACTGACTCCGAGGGCTATGCATTGCTGGTTCGTGCGGGCTATGTCCGGCGACTCAGCTCAGGCGTGTACACCTTCTTGCCACTTGGGTTGAAGGTGCTTCACCGGGTGGAAGCGATTGTTCGAAGAGAACTCGATCGAGTGGGGATGCAAGAACTCCTCATGCCTGCGCTGAGTCCACTTGAACTTTGGGAGCAGAGTGGCAGGTCGGCCCGATTCGGTACTGACGCATTGCCGGCGCTCACCGTTGAGGGGCGAGCAGGCACCTATGTGCTCGGACCGACTCATGAAGAAGTCGTCACGGTCACCGTTGGTCAAGAAGTTGAGTCTTACCGTCAGCTTCCCGTGGCGGTCTATCAAATCCAGTCAAAGTTTCGAGACGAAGCGCGACCCCGCTATGGCCTCGTCAGAACAAAGGAACTGGTGATGTGTGATGCCTACTCCTTTGATGCAACTCCCGAGCTCATGCAGGTTTCCTACGAGAAGGCGGTCAGCGCCTACCTTGAAATTTTCAAGGCAGTGGAGTTGGACGTCGTGCCGGTGGTTGCCCAGTCAGGGGCGATTGGCGGTGATGTCAATCACGAGTTCATGGTCCCAAGCGTCATTGGTGAGGACCACTTTGCCTCATGTGCTTCCTGCGGTTACCACGCCAATACCGAGGCTGCTGAGCGCAAGGCGCCAGATGTCGGATTGATTCCTCAGGACGCCGCGCCTCTTGAGCATCATGCGACTCCTGATGTGGTCACGATGGACGACGTGGTGCAATTCTTTGGGACTCAGGGATTGACGATTGCGGAGATGGTCAAGGCCATTGCCGCGACCACCGCCGACGGTGAGGTCATCGTGATTGGTGTCCGAGGTGACCGAGAAGTTCGCCTCCCTCATGGTTGGGACTTGTTGTCTGATGAAGAACTGGCAGCCCATCCCGGACTCCATAAGGGTTCGGTTGGCCTCGTTGGGCTGACCGCTCACGGCGTCAAGGTTGCCGTTGATGCAGAGCTCGTGGCAAAGCCCGGGCCTTGGCTGACCGGAGGAAATGCAGCCGACACCCATACGAGCAATGTCTTTGTTGGCAGAGATGTCACGCCGGATCTTGTTGGCTCCTTTGTTGTTGTTGAACCTGGAGACGCTTGCCCGAACTGTGGTCAACCGCTTGATCTCGTTCGATCCGTTGAAGCAGCCCATACGTTTCAACTCGGTATTCAGTACTCGCAGAAGATGTCTGGGGCGTC
>CAIQUD010000107.1 GCA_903874965.1 uncultured Actinomycetes bacterium
CACCCTCACCGAGTTCAACGCCACAACTGGAGCGCTCGTTCGTGTTCTCTCCGACCCGACCTACGGCTTCAACCAGCCCCAAGCGATTGCCGTCAGCGGCACGAATGTTTTCGTGACGAATCAGGGAGGCGCTTCGGTCACTGAGTTCAACGCCACAACTGGAGCGCTCGTTCGTGTTCTCTCCGACCCGACCTACGACTTCAGCGGTCCCTTAGGTATCGCCGTCAGCGGCACGAACGTCTTCGTTGTAAACGTTGCTGATGGCACGGTCACTGAGTTCAACGCCACAACTGGAGCGCTCGTTCGTGTTCTCTCCGACCCGACATACCGTTTCCGTGCTCCCCTGGCGATAGCCGTCATCGGCACGAACGTGTTCGTTACCAATTCGGTCGGGACGCTCACCGAGTTTGACGCCACAACTGGAAAACTCGTTCGTATCCTCTCCGGCCCGTCTTATGGTTTCAGCGGTCCCTCGGCGATAGCCATCAGCGGCACGAACGCTTTCGTGACGAACGCGCATTCGGTTACCGAGTTCAGCGCCACAACTGGCAAACTCGTCCGGAAGATCCAGGGCACGCCCTACGGCTTCAACCATCCCCATGGGATTGTCGTCAGCGGCACGAACGTGTTCGTGACGAACGAGCTTGGCGATTCGGTCACCGAATTCAGCGCCACAACTGGCAAACTCGTCCGGAAGATCCTGGGTTCGTCCTACGGCTTCAGCTCTCCCACTGGTATTGCCGTCAGTGGAACGAACGTGTTCGTGACGAACTCGAATAACAACTCGGTCACCGAATTCAGCGCCACAACTGGCAAACTCGTCCAGAAGATTCTGGGGTCGCCTTAAAGCTTCAACAGTCCCTCGGCAGTAGTTGTCAGAGGCAGGAACGTGTTCGTTGCCAACTAGCGAGCCTTTTCAGTCACTGAGTTTCAAAGTTAAGCCAATTCCAGTTGGGTTCATATCTTCGGATGGAAATCCCCAATATGTACTTGACCTTGACCCCCCTGAAAGACGTCCAACTCCGATGGACATTCAACCCCGGCTACAGCCAATTCATCGCTTATGCTTTTTGAGAGTCGATGCGTGGTCATAAGTCAACAAAAGCAACGACAAGGAGCTGTCGTATGAGGGTAGCGAAACGAAGTCTGATAGCAGCAATTGCAGCGATCACGCTTGTACCGGTTTGCTCCACCTTGGCATCTGCTTCAAGCGGCGCAAGATCATCCTTGGCTTCAAAAGCGCCAGCAACGAGCGCTGTTCGTGTCTTGGGTGGATGGGGTTTCAGCACTCCCACTGGGATCGCCATCAGCGGCACAAACGTGTTCGCCGCAAGCTCCGTTGGCGATTCGGTCACCAAGTTCGACGCCACAACTGGAGCGCTCGTTCGTGTTCTCTCCGACCCGACCTACGGCTTCAACCAGCCCCAAGCGATTGCCGTCAGCGGCACGAATGTTTTCGTGACGAATCAGGGAGGCGATTCGGTCACCGAGTTCGACGCCACAACTGGTGCGCTCGTTCGTGTTCTCTCCGACCCGTCCTACGGTTTCAACTATCCCCAAGCGATTGCCTTCAGCGGCACGAACGTCTTCGTTGCCAACTACCGAGCCTTTTCGGTCACGCAGTTTCAAAGTTGAGGCAATTCTGGTTGAGTTCATATCCTCGTATGGAAATCACCATTATTTACTGATGTGTAGAAGTGAGCTGTCTCACTGAATCGCGTTCCATGTTCTCTCGTATGCCCAGTGCGTGCCGACCGCAGGCACTGGTTCAACAAGTCAGCTGGCAATACGTGGTCAGAACAAGGTGGGAACGAAGGTTTACCTCGCGCCGTCAGCAAACATTCATGTCGAAAATTTGACGCATTCCGGATCGATGGTGACCGTGCATGTCCCGTCCGACGTCCCGGTTGTCGGTGCCATACCGAACTCGACCCTTTCGCTCACCTTGAGTTATGGGTCCACGGTGACCCAAACGTTGGACTCGAATGGGTCGATTCCCATCTAAATTTCACCACCAATGTCTGGAACATTCAATGGAGTGGCGTTGGACCAAGCGCCAACTCGATATTTACGATCGGTTCCCTCGTCGATTCGAGTCGGGTAGGGAGTCCTACAGTTTTCATTGGTTAAAACGCTTGGTTGAGAAAGAGATTGACTTTGTGAAGAATCCTCGTCCTTTAGGGCGGGGATTCTTTCGATTTTCAATGGCGACCCAATTCAGCAACTGAGAGTTTGGAGGCGGTCCACCAAAGCGGTCCTCCTGATTGGGGCTTTCAGTTCACTTTCCCCTAATTGCCAAAGGACTCTCGAAACCACGATCTAACGATGCTTTCCTACCGGCGACCAGCGTGGCTGGGTGAGCACGTGGAACCTGCTCCGGCTGCAACGCAACTCGGGCAAAGCAAGAGGAGTGCCCTGCAGGCAAGGTTGCCGCAGTTGACGTAATTCGTCGTTGGCGCCCCGCATGCTTCGCAGTGACTGATGACTCTTGGATGCTCGGAGAAGGTTTGGATCATTCGTTCGTCAAAAACAACGAGCGAACCTTCCCAAAGTCCGCGGTCGCCAAATGCTTCGCCATATCGAATGATGCCTCCATCCAATTGATAGACCTCATTGAAGCCACGGCTCTTCATCAGCGCGCTCAACACCTCGCAGCGAATCCCACCCGTGCAGTAGGTGACGACTGGTTTGTCCTTCAGGTCGTCGTACTTTCCGCTGTCGATTTCGGACATGAAATCGTGTGAGGTCTTGACGTCGGGAACAACCGCACCTCGAAACTTGCCGACTTCGGCTTCAAACGAGTTGCGTCCATCAAAGAACACCACTTCCTCGCCACGTGCATCGACGAGTTCATGGAGTTGTTGTGGACTCAGGTGCGTGCCACCACCTTCGACCCCATTCGTCGTCACCACGAGTTCGTCTTGAACGCCAAAGGCAACGAGTTCGGGCCGGACCTTTACCGATAAGCGGGGAAAGTCATTGCCTTGTCCGACCGACCACTTGACATCAATGTTTCGATACGGAAAATAGGACTTGGTCGCTCGAAGGTAACGCTTGACGGCTTTCAGGTCTCCACCAACAGCGGCGTTGATGCCATGGGGCGAGATGATGATGCGACCCTTGAGATCGAGGCTTTCACAAAGCGTTGTCTGCCAGAGGCGAATTGCTTCAGGGTCGGGCTGGGGAGTGAAGCAGTAGAACAGGACAACCTTCGGCTCAGCCACGACAAAGTGTTACACGCGCCCTTGAAGTGCATGGCCAGACCGCAAGGTAGAAGAACTTCAGCTCAAGAAGATCGCTCGAAACCTACGGGCAGTTTGCACCCGACGTTCCAAAGAAGATGCCATTGGGACAAATGGTGCTCGTTGAGTACGTCGGGTTCGTGATGATGGCGCCCGTGAAGTTTGCAGACGAGAGGTGAGCTCCAGTGAAGTCGGAGTCGACCGAGATTGCTTTGGTGAAGTCCACACTGACCAAATTCGCATTGGTGAAATCCGTTCTGGTCAGGTTTGCCTGACCAAAATTTGCACCTTGAAGGTTGGTGTGAGCCAACGAAGCATCGGTGAGATTCGAGCCGAGAAAGTTCGTTGATGCTGCCTGTGATGACGAGCCATTGAAGAAACTCTGGAGTGATTTGTACGTGATGGTGGCCCCGACAAGTTGGGCATAGGCAAGATTGCTTCCTCCGGCAATGCTCACGGCAGTGAAGTCAAGGCCATTGAGCACGCAGCCTCCAAGGTTGAGCGGTTGCACATAAGGGCTGGAACCTCCGACGCCTGCAACTGCAGACAGCGAGCACGCTGAATTTGCCTGTGGTCCTGCTGGACCTTGCGGGCCGGCGTCACCCTTCACACCCTGAATCCCCTGTTCTCCAGGGGCACCTGGCAATCCACGCGGACCCTGTTGGCCCGTCGCACCAGTTGGTCCAACTTGGTTCCATTGGATGTGGATGGCGCCTGACGGACACGTTTTGATTGGAGCCGTCCCGACAAGAGAAAGCACTCCAGTTTTGGCACACGCGTAATAGATGACGGGCGAAGGATTTGGACTCGCCCCTGCGTTCAATGCCGTAGAAATTCCAGCTCCCATCGTTGCTGCAACGATGACGGAGGCGAACCACGTTGCCGTCTTCTTCATATGCCCACCTTCAGCTCCGGCAGATTTGCCTTCTGGTGGCTGCACCGTACCCTCAGCGAGTGGCGTTTGCAGGGAATGGTTGTCATGCGAAGGACTAGCGGATCGTCAGCATGAAGGTTGCCTGCACCGCTGAGGTGGTCACCTTGAGTACTCCACCTACGCGGGTCTTCATCGTTTCAATTGCTTTGACCTTGACGGCACGAGTTCCTGGTGCAAGGTGGACGTTGACGACCCCCGAGAGCACTCCCGACGGAGAAATCTTGAGTCCAAGCGGCAGCGCCACCGGCATCCAGGAGATCGTGACTTTCGAGGCAGAGGTCGATGGCACAATTCCGGTCGCGTGGAGCGCTACCGGTCCGAATGTTCGACCTCGAGTGGCTCGTGGGAGTGTCACGGGCACGATGGAGAAACCTTGGACGGTGAGCGACTGAGGCACACCATTCGTGGCGGTGAACCTCGTTCCTTGACCAACATGGGCAATGAGCGTGCACGTGCCAGGGGCGAGGTAGCTGACGTTCAGGCCAGCAACACTGCAGACAACCGGGGTGGAACTCGTGATCGAGGTCAGGCCATCTCCCGACGTTGCAAAGGTTGAGGCAAACGAAGCACCGACGATTCCGGCTTTGGGCATATTGGAAATGAAGACCGTGGCGGTGATCTTTTCAATAACATTGCCGTCAGCATCCGCAATGAAGAGATTGCCCGCTGGATCTGCGCCAACACCACTCGGGTAGCTCAACTTTGATGCGGTGGCGATCCCAGAAGTCGGAGCTCCATAACTCCCTGTCCCCGCGTAGATGGACAGCACACCGGATGGGCTCACCTTCTCAACAACATGGTTGTCCGAATCGGCAATGTAGAGATTGCTCAACGCGTCAGTCGCCACACCGTTTGGAACGCTCAATTTTGAATTCGTTGCCGTTCCGGGTGTTGGCGCGCCTGTGGCGCCAGTGCCTGCGACGACAGAGAGCACCCCACTGGGCGTCACCTTCTCAATCACATGCGCGTCAGCATCCGCAATGAAGAGATTGCCCCATCCATCAATCGCAACCCCTGTGGGGTAACAGAGCGTTGAACTTGTTGCGGCTCCTGCTGTTGGGGCTCCATAGGAACCAGTCCCCGCGTAGATGGACAGCACACCAGTTGGGCTCACCTTCTCAATCACATGGGCGTCGGCGTCGGCAATGTAGAGATTCCCCGAAGTGTCGAGGGCGATACCACTCGGATCGTTCAACTTCGAACTCGTTGCCGCTCCTGGAGTTGGGGCGCCAGCTGTGCCCGTTCCAGCAACGACGGAGAGCACGCCACTGGGCGTCACTCGTTCAACCAGTGCATTGCCGGAGTCGGCGATGTAGAGATTGCCGGCTGTATCGATGGCGACACCGTTTGGTCCATTCAACTTTGAGGCAGTAGCAGGTCCAGGAACGGGTGAACCAGCTGTTCCTGTTCCTGCGACGACAGAGAGCACCCCACTGGGCGTCGCCTTCTCAATCACATTGTTGTCAGTGTCGGCAATGTAGAGGTTGCCCGAACCATCGGCCACAACACCTCGTGGGTTCTTCAACTTCGAACTTGTGGCTGTTCCTTGGGTCGGCGCACCGGCAGCACCATTGCCGACAACAACCGAAAGGAGAAGCGGCGGCATGCCCCTTGCAATCGTGAAGGACTGGTTCGAGCCTTCAGCACTCGTGTAGTTCGTTCCTGACGCCACTCTGGCGATGAGTGTGCAAGTTCCAACCGATACGTAGTTCACGGTTGTTCCCGTGACCGAGCAGGTGCCAGAAGTTGTACTGACGACCGAAGTTGCGCCGTCACCGGTCGTTGCGATGGCTGGAGTGAAGCTGTCGCCCACAGAACCGGTCATCGGGAGATTTCGGATTGACACCGCGGGGGTGATCTTTTCGACCACGGCATTGTCATAGTCAGCAATGTAGAGATTCCCCGTTGCGTCAACGGCCAGACCATTCGGTCCACTAAGCATCGAGTTGCCGACAGGTCCCGGTGTTGGTGGTCCTTCGGTACCTGTGCCGGCAATGATCGACAAGGAGCCTGACAACGTGACCTTCTCGATGACGTGGTTGAAGAAGTCGGCAATGTAGAGGTTCCCCGACGCATCAACGGTCACGGCCTCGGGATAGCCCAAACTTGAGCCAATTGCCACGCCTTGGCTCGGTGCTCCAGAAGTTCCGTTTCCAGCCACGATCGACAACACGCCACCAGGATTGACCTTTTCCACAAGTGCATTGCCCGAGTCGGCAATGTAGAGATTTCCTGAGGCATCAACGGCAACGCCCGAAGGACCATTCAAGCGTGAACTCGTCGCGGCTCCAGGTGTTGGGGCCCCATAGTTTCCAGTTCCAGCAACGATCGACAAATCCCCAGCGGGTGTGACCTTCTCAATGACATAGTTGCTGTAGTCGGCAATGTAGAGATTCCCCGCCGAATCAACGGTGACATCGGCGGGATACCGCAACATCGAACGAGTTGCACTCCCAGCGGTCGGTGTGCCAGGAGAACCGGTGCCTGCAACGATCGAGAGCACTCCGCCGGGCGTCACCTTTTCGATCACTGCATTGTCCGCGTCGGCAATGTAGAGATTTCCTGAGGCATCGACGGCAATGCTCTGCGAGTTGCTCAGCATTGAACTCGTGGCAGGACCCGGAGTTGGCGCGCCCTGTGTTCCATTGCCAGCCACAATCGAGAGCAGTCCCGAAGGGGTGACTTTTTGCACGATGTGGTTGGAGAAGTCAGCAATGTAGAGGTTGCCAGAGGCGTCAACGGCGACCCCATTCGGTCCTCCCAGCGTTGCACTCGTTGCAGGTCCTGGGGTCGTGGTGCCTTTCGTTCCGGTCCCAGCGATGATGGACAGCAACACCGATGGAGTGCCTCGAGCAATGGTGAAGGACTGCATTGCGCCGTCGGCGCCGGCGTAGTTTGGGCCGCTGGCAACATGCGAGACGAGATTGCAGGTTCCGGCGGCGATGAAGTTCACCGTCGACCCCGCCACTGAGCAAATTCCAGGCGTCGCACTGGTAACGCTGGTCGTGCCGTCACCAGTTGATGCGACGGAAGGAGAGAACGAACCGCCAACTGATCCACTTTGTGGAAGGTTGCCAATCAGCACTCCAGAGAGTGTGATGTTCGCAACCACGGCACTGTCATAGTCGGCAATGAAGAGATTGCCTGAAGCATCAAGAGCTAGGCCATTTGGGCTAGCAAACCTTGAACCGGTGGCAGTTCCTGGAGTTGGTGTGCCGTAGATCCCGGTACCGGCGAAGATCGACAAGGTTCCGCCAGTTGAGACCTCTTCAATCACGTGATTATCGGAATCAGCAATGTAGAGATTCCCTTGAGCGTCCGTGGTGAGCGCGTAGGGGTTGTTGAGTTTTGAGTTGGTAGCGATTCCGGGAGTCGGTGTCCCTCGAATCCCCGTTCCAGCAATGACCGACAAGGTCCCTCCAGGGGTCACCTTCTCAACGACGCCGTAGCCAGAATCCGCGATGAAGAGGTTGCCGGAACCATCAAGGGCGATACCTCGTGGATTCCCCAACGGCGTCGTCGTTGCCGGCCCTGCTACGGGAGTGCCGAATGCTCCATTTCCTGCAACGACTGACAGCATCCCAAGAGGAGTGACTTTTGCAACGACGACATTCAGGTAGTCCGCAATGTAGAGATTTCCCGTGCCATCAACTGCAACGCCAGTAGGAACGCCTAATGGAGAACTCGTAGCAGGTCCTGGAACCTCTGCCCCTCTCGTTCCAGTCCCGGCAACAATGGAGAGCACGCCATCAGGGGTGATCTTCTCAATCGCGCTGTATCCAGTGTCGGCAATGTAGAGATTGCCCGATGCGTCAGTCGCCATCCCGGCTGGGTGACCCAACGGGGAACTTGCTGCAGGCCCAGGTACGGGGGTTCCCGAGATTCCTGTTCCGGCAATGATCGACAGCACGCCGGTTGGGGTGACCTTTTCAATGACGCTGTCACCAGTGTCGGCAATGTAGAGATTTCCCAAGGAATCAATGGCAATACCGCGCGGGTTACTCAATTTCGAATTCGTCGCTGGCCCCGGTGTTGGAACACCAGAAGTGCCAGTACCGGCGTAGAGCGTGAGGAGTGGCGCAGGATTGACGGCAGCTCCAGCAGTGAAGGTTGGCCCCAACACCGTCAGACCACTGAGAATGGTTACAAAGGCCGTGCTGAAGAGGGCGAGCCGCTTCAGCAAACCATCCATGAACCCATCATGAGGCGCAACTGAGTGCGCTTCTAGGGGTTCAATCTCCTGCATGGCGTTCCTTGATCTTGGCGGTTCCATCGAACTCGTCGGTCGATGTTGGGTTATTCCCACTTGCAAAGTTACTGACGAATTCGAGTTCGCGCTCCGCGGGCGAGAAATCAAAAGCCTATGACCAGTTGGGACTACCTACCTCGGCGGCCAGCCGCCAACGATGAGCGGGCAACGGTGACTCAATTGAAACGCTCGACGAGTCGATGCGGCTCGCATCTTGTACAGCCAGCCAACTGCCGTGTTGCTGCAATCAGGAAGAACTCACCACGAGGCCAGGGAAGGCAGCGGTAAGGCCAGTCATGGTTCCCTTGCCAACGTCTTGGCCATTGAATGCTCGTGATGCGGCGACCGTGATTTGTCCAATGAGACCAAGATCGTCGAGAACCGGTCGATTGGGCGACTTGCATCCATCAGTCGCCAAGGCGGCGAGATTGTCGGGGACCGTCACGTTCAATGCCTTGGCGATTGCGAGGATCCCGCCACTTCCCGCACCAATGACACAAATGTCGCTGAACACGTTGTGCCCCGCATCGCTGAGCACCGTCATGTGACTTGGTGCAGTGAGGCCAGCGAACTGTGTCACGAGTGTCGAGGTTGGCACCGTCATGTCGTTCGACCCGGAAAGCACGTAGCCAGGCTGGCTTGGAACTTGGTCATAGGGAGCGACAAGTTGGTTCGAGCTGAGCTTGGACATGCCAGCCATACCAATCCAACCCTTCAGCCAAGTACCGCTGGCTTGAAGGGTCGTCGCATAGGAAGCGAGGCGTTCTGACGCCGAGCCTCCAGCACTGTGGCCGAGCGCAATAACTCTCGTAGCGTCGACATGGTTCTTCAGCAAGGCGACCTTGTTGCCCAAGAGATAGGTGCGAAGCGCGATGAGATCATTGACGTCGGCATTCGGATCGGTCGTTGGGGGAGTCAGGCTGACCGTTGGGTCGAGCTGCGCCGTCAAGTTTCGACCGAGATGATCAGGCGCACACACGGCAAAACCCCAACTAGCGAGGTGTGAGGTGATGCCTGCTGACTGATCCCGGAAGCCGCCATAGCCATGACTGAACAGAACGAGCGGGAACTTTCCAGAGGCAACAGGTGCCTTGGCGATGCCGCCAGTTGGATAGGTGGCGATGGTCTTTGCCGCTGGGTTGCTGTTCACGATGAAGGCAATGGGAGCAGGGAGCCACTGGGACATGTTGTAGATCGATGAGGTTCCAATCGCCAGAGTTGGATACCAACAATCGACGTTGGTGGTGTAGCCAGCGGGCGTCAGGGTGGTTGGAGGAACGGCAAGATCAAAGGTGGTGATGCCGACATGGTAGGGACCGGCACCTTGGAAGGACGTATTCGTCGCTCCAGTCGCCTTAACGAAGGTGGTGCCTTTCACGACGACGGTTGGAGGGGCTTTGATGGACTTTGCCGCACCGGCGACCGATGGAATTGCGGTGATGCCCAAGAGGGTGAGGGCTGCAATTCCTGTGCTGAGTGAACGACGCATGAAGACTCCTTATCCCGAGATAGCTGCATGGTACTCAGTCAAAGTTTTTTTTGCTGGAAGTTGCGGAATGTTCCAGCGAGCACTGGCCACTCGAAATGAGTGCCCCGTTCTTCGTGGGGTGGTGTGTAACCATAGATTGGTGAACCACAAGGTCAATCAGACTCGGGTGGAATGAGCGATCAGTTCTCCAAATCCGTTGCCAATGGAAGGTGTCGATGTTCGTAGGTGCAGCAGTTGTTCTTGTCCTGATTGCCGCGATTCGTGGCATGTGGTCTCCCTGTGGCCTCTCGATGTTGTCGACGATCACCCCACTGGCAGAGCGGTTGCGTGGGCACTCGTATGGAGTAACTGCTTCGTGGTTTGTGCTTGGAAGTATGGCCGGGGGTGCTTCACTTGGAGTGCTCTGCGCACTTGGTGCCGTTCTCGTCCATGCGGTTGGGCTCGGGACCACCTTTGCGCTGTGGAGCTCGGCAACGGTTGGCGTCATTGCCTTACTTGCTGACGGAAATGTTCGGGGGTTCAACCTTCCAGCGATTCCCCGTCAGGTAAATGAGCAGTGGGTTGACCGATATCGACCCATTGTTTACGGCATTGGATTTGGGTGGCAGATCGGCGCGGGCTTTACGACCTACGTCATGACCGCAGCGAATTACGTGCTCGTGTCGATCGCGATTTCGTCTGGCTCACCGCTCACCGCATTCAGTCTGTGCGTGTTGTTTGGCATAGCGCGTGGAGCTGGCATTTTGGTGGGCAGCGGAGTCACTACAACGGCGAAATTGCTTGAGGTTCACGCCTGGCTGCAACGTCACGAACAAGCGAGCCAAGTGGCCTGTCTTGTAGCCGAGTTGGCGGTCGTCATTGTTGCAGCGGAAGCCCTGCTCGGTCCGATTGGCGCACTTCTCGGTGTCCTGGTTGGCGTGGGAACCGCATTGCAACTCCGTCGTTCACGAAAGGTCGAGGACCGAGACCTCGTCCAAGCATGACGGTTGTTGTGGTGATTGAAGCCGTGGTGCTCCTCGTGCTTGGTCTGGTCGTTGCGGGACTCCTTGCCAGCTACTCAGGACTCAATGAGCGCATTCGTCGGGTCGAAGGTCGGGCTCCGCAACAGCGCCTTCCCCCCGATGACTTTGCACTCACACCGGTTGAGGGACATCGTGAAGATGGAACGACCGTTCTCCAACTCGTCGGACGGACGCCGCTTGGCGACGAAGTCATTCTGCCGACAGCGGGAGTCGATCACGATCTTCTCGTTGCCTTCCTCTCGAGCGGATGCACGAGTTGTGGGTCGCTCTGGGCTGATTTACGAGAGGGTCGATTGCCAGTGCTGCCGGCATATCTCCGACTTGTTGTGGTGACGCGAGGCGTGACTGACGAAAGCCCCGCAGCAATTGCAGACCTCGCGCCCGACGATATTGACGTGCTCATGTCGACTGAAATCTGGGAGGACTTCTCTACCCCCGGATCTCCGTACTTCGCCTATGTCGAAGGAGCAACGGGACGGGTGGTCGGAGAAGGAACGGCGCTCTCGTGGACGCAAGTTCTCGCTCTCGTCGCGACGTCAAGCGGCGACGCCGCAGTTGTATCGGAAACCGGTCGTGATCTCGCGAAGCCAAGAAGTGATCGGGATCGAGAGAACGGCGTCGACCTCCTGCTGCTCAATGCAGGAATTTTGCCGGGGGATCCATCGCTTTACCCAACGCCGGCAATCGAAGTAGCGCTAAACGGAGAAGTCTCGTGACCACTCACCGAGCATTGGGCATAAGCGTTGATGTCCCTCGAGGTTGGGAGGCACGAATCAGTCGAATGGTGCCGCAGCCTGGAGACCATGTCGAAGAACAGCACCATCCTTATCTTCACTTGGCGTCATTCCCACTTCCGCCAGTTCGTGCCCACTATGGCGGTGGTGCAGTCGAACGGATGCGGACCGATGATGTCTTCATTGCGGTCTTGGACTTCGGAACTGAGGCAGCGAATACCTCGTTGTTCGGTCACGCTGGCCTTCCGCGACGACTGGCAAGGTCTGGCTTCTCTGCTCGCCAACTTCAGCGAATGATCCCAGGTCAACTGGGGTCCCAGCACTTCTGCACGGTTGCCGGACGAGGAGTTGTCCTGTACGTCGTCCTTGGAGGTGGAACGGCACTCTCGACAAAGGTGCCAATGGTGAACGCGCTCCTGCCGTCGATTTCGTTTTCGCACGAGGGGATCAAGGCGTGAGTGCTTCATCGACGATGTCGTCCTTGACCAAGCCGCTCGTTGAGCGCCTTGCCGGACTCCTTGGGAGTCCAGTGTGGAATAGGCGGAGCTTTCTCGTGCGCACCGCCCTTTTTGGTTCAGCGGTCGCTGTTGCACCGAAGGAGTTCGCTCTCGAGCCGCGAACGGCCTATCAATCCATCTGTGGATTCTCGTCAAGCTGTCACGATGGGTACACCGCGTTTTGTTGCACGATCAATGCGGGTGCCAACTTTTGTCCGACAGGCACCTTTATTGCTGGTTGGTGGAAGGCAGACCGGGCGTCATTCTGCGGCGGAAAGGCTCGGTACTACGTCGACTGCAATGGCCTGCCCAACACGGAATGGCATTGTCACTGCCCAAGCACGTCGACCTGCGACAAACGACATGTCTCGTGCGTGCAGTTTCGTTATGGAAATTGTCACACGGACATCGCCATTGATGTGAACAAGAGTCCGGTTGTCTGTCGACTCGTCACCTGCACACCGCCATGGCAATTTGACCCAAAGTGTTTGACGACGTCCTTCACCGATCAGAACACCGAGACGCACTCGGCCCCTTGTCTTCCTGGTCCAAATCCGAGCGCGATCACCAATAAGTGGTCAGACCTTGGAGGTCAAGGCGGCCTTCTTGGTGCACCTGTCGGAAAACTTCAGACACTCCCAGCACCCTCAGGTCACTGGCAGCAATATGCCAAGGGAGCAATCTTTGAGAGTCAGCGGCTCGGTCTCCACGTGGTGACGCCGAAGGTATGGAGCAATTTTTCCAGCATGATCGCAACTGGATCACTTGGCTACCCGAATGACGATGGCCATCCCGTCGTCGACAAGGTGGGTTGGCGTCAAGGATTCGCCACCATTACCAACAACACGTCCACGCCCAGCGCGATTGTGGTTGCCCATCCAATTGCGGGAATCCACGGAGTCCTTGGTTCTGCAATTGGTCCGTGGAGCACCAGTGGTGCCGAAATCGGCATTGGTTATCCGACCGCGACGACCGCCACAACCGCAGACGGCTTTGGCACCATCACTCCATTCACGAAATACACGGGAACAACTCCGGTTGCCTCATCGGCAGTCGTGACAAGTCTCGCCACCGGTGGCTGGGTGATCAAAGGAAACATCTTCTCGACCTGGAACGGAGGTGGAGGTGTCAGCACGCTTGGCTACCCCACCGCAAACCTCAAGGCCACGGTTGGCGGCGTTGGTTCATCCCAACAATTCTCCTTGGTCAATGGATCAGGCATCGTCCCGAACTCATTGAGCATCATTGTGACCTCGACCGCCGCAACGGTCGTGCTGAGCAGCGATGCAGCTCGAGCATTTGTCGCAGATCAACTTGCCGGCGGAAGTACGGGCTTGCCGACTGGAGCCCCGACCATCGGCACCGCAGGTGCGACGCCCTATACGGAACTTCGTTGCACCAACGGCAGGATCTACGACAGTGCTCTTGGTCGAACGTGCAGCATCGGCGGCCCACTTCTCGCTGCGTATCTCACCGCAGGGGGTCCAACGGGATCCCTTGGCCTTCCAACGTCAACGACCATCAACGACGGTGGTGGTGTCAGCCATGTCAATTTTGAACATGGTGTGCTGACGGGAACACCAACTGGTGTGGTGCAGTCCTAGATGAGCGAGTTCTTCATGGTCTTCCCGGCAATGGCGGCTCTGCTGCTCGTTGGTGCTGGCTTGGCAAAAGTGCTCCGTCCGACTCCGGCAGTGACTGCAATGCAGGCAATTGGACTGCCTTCGTCGACGTTCATCGTGCGCATCGGTGCGGCACTCGAGGTACTCCTCGGATGCTGGAGCATCGTCATTGGGTCCGTCTGGGCATTGATGCTTGTCGTCCTGTCGTATCTGGCCTTCGCACTCTTCTTGGCGGTTGCTCGACGGTCACCAAACGTTGCTTCGTGCGGCTGTTTTGGAGAAAGCGGGTCGCCCCCATCGATTCGACAGATCGTGGTTGACTTCCTGGTCGCCGCGGGATGTGGTGTCGCGCTGTTGGTCGAGAGTCCACCACTGCGGACACTGCTCCACCGGTCCTTTTTCTTGGGGATGGTGTTTTCCGTGATCACGCTTCTCGGAGCTTGGTTCTCGGTACTTGTTCTCGATCCTCCACTTGGGACGGAGTGAGATGGAAGCGGTTGCTGGTGCGCTCCTCGTTGCCACGGTCCTGTTGGCAGTCGTTGCGGTAGACGTGCTTCGGGCTCACGCAGCCCTCGTCAGGAGTCTCGACACCCTCGATCCACTCGACGCATCAACAGCAACTCCAATCGAACTCACGAACAAGCCGATCGATGCTGAAGGAACCGACCTCTGAGTAGGTGCGGCTAAGACTGAACTTGCCTGATGAAGAGATCCCCGCCCCTTCGCACGCCTGTTGAACAGGGAACGTTGGGGAGGGGATATCTTGGCTGTGCTTGCTCACTTGAACGGCGTTCAACTCGAACGCTCGAAGCGATCACTACCTACTTTCGATGCAGGGACTCTTTGACTTTGTCGGCAAGTTTTTCAACTTCGGCCTTCGCACGGCCCATCAACTCTTCAGTCTTGTGTTCAACCTTGTCGACTTTGGCTTCTGCTTCGCCAACTTGTCGATCATGGCGACCTTCGGTTTCGAGTTGTTCATTGCCAAGAATCGAGCCAACGGCTTCCTTGCCCTGTCCCTTTACCTGATCTCCTGTTGCACCCATGGTGCTTCCTTTCACTGCCTTGTGTACTTCAACACCACGCATCAAGTGCGTGGAGAACTTGATCAACCAAAGGTGGCAGCCAGCGGCTGATCCACCCGTTGGGGTGATGTGGACGCATCCTCTCGAGACGCAACGGCGCTAGTAGTAGTGGCGACGTCCGCCGACGCCACGGCCCGTTATGCCGAGGATCAAAAGGACCAGGCCAATGACGAGGACGACGAGCCCGATCTGCCAGAGAACGTGGCTTGCAACAACGAAGCCAACTAGCAAGAGGACGAGGCCAAGAGCAATCACCATTAACTCCGGCGCTCGTGGACTTCGGTGGTCGCACCAGCTTCATCTTTGGTACTGCGGTCAATGGTTTGACTTGGCAGTGATGGTGAGCGTTGTGAGGTTGCGTAGACAATGGCAGAGGTTAAGAACCCAATTCCCCCGGCGACCATGAAAATCACACCAATGGTCGACACTCGAATGCCGTGGGTCTGCGTATAGGTCTGGGTCGCAACTCCCCAGTACATAATTGCTCCGACAACAGCTGCAATGGCACTTAAAGCCATTCCTGGTAATCCCATAGGACATCTCCTTGCTCAGTACGGACGAGATGTCCGTGACGGCAGAGGCGAAGTCTGGGCTTGTCGGTAAGGCCACCGTACCCCTCTTGAGGGACTGATGTGTGAGCGCACTTTCAGGAGATCACTGCCGCCGGCATGTTTCGGAGGTGGACTTACAAATACCCAGAGGCAATGGACTCAATCCACCAACCTGGAGCTGCATTGAGGAGGGTTGAAAGGTCCCAGTAGTCCGTCCACCGAACAATGACGCCGTTGTCGACTTCATGGATGGAGGTGAAGGGAAAAGAGATGGTTTCTCCAGTACTCCACGTCCAATTCTCAATGTGTTCGGTGACGACTACCTTGCCTTCGGCGATCATGAGCACTGGCGTGTGGCCGTAGTGCTCGAGCTGCGCAATGCCAAGCTTCAAACGAGCGACGACCTGGTCGGGTCCAACGGCGAGGTCCTCTGGGGGCGTCGCAACATCCGTGTAGGTCGACTCGGGCCCAAAGAATGAGGCGACCTTCTCGAAATCCCGTTCGTAGAGCGCTTCCCAGAATGACTCAATCGTTGCCTTTGCCGTTGATGCGGACATCTGTTCTCCTCAAGATGGGACTTGCCACCTGACGCTAGCCAACGACGGCTGGCTGCCGGTTGCCCTCCTGCCACACACAATCTCGAGAGAACACCGGGACTACGCTCGACACGTGCGGGAAGGACCTACCAATGGCGGATGATCCAGTTCCAGAGCGGCTGCGAATCCCACAGCCCGTCATCAAGAAGCGCCTCCCTTCCGGACGTGGCGCAATGGAACAGCCGAATGCCACGCACGATGGCGAGGCTGCTCTGACGAGGAACTTCTGGCTCGCACTTCTGTTGACCGCAGTTGGAGCAGGTCTGTTTGCTGACCTTCTTTTGGGGATTCTCCATTTCGCTGAGCGTGTTGCCTTTGGTTCAGGCCACGCCACCTATCAAGCCGCTGTTGAAGCCTCATCAAGCACGAGACGGGTTGTGGCCCTGCTCTGTGCAGGGGCGATCGGTGGAGTTGCTTGGTACTCCATTCGACGGTTCCTTCCGAATGAGCACACCGAGGTTGACGAGGCGGTGTGGAACGGCGATGGGGATCTTTCCCTTCGGCGAAGCTTTCTGACCTCAATCACTTCGGTGACGGTCGTTGGTCTCGGTGCATCGATTGGACGAGAGGCGGCCCCGAAGTTGATGGGTGGCGTTTCTGGGACCCTCGTGTCGAACTGGTTCCACCTTTCCTTGGCCCAACGACGACTGATCGTTGCCTGTGGTGCAGGAGCTGGCTTCGCCGCTGCCTACAACGTCCCGATTGCGGGAGCACTGTTCACCGCTGAGGTGCTCTGCGGGAGCCTTGCGCTTCCGACGGTGCTTCCAGCTATGGCGTGCTCTATGGTCGCCACTTTTGTTTCCTGGCTCACGCTCCCAAACCATGCGCTCTATGGGGACGTTCCCACGTTCACGGTCAATGGGTCGCTCCTCACCGGCAGCATCGTGATTGGAATTCTCGTGGGTGTCTTTGCGCTGGGGTTCATTCGACTCATTGGTTGGGTCTCTCACAACCGGGCAAAGGGGGCTCATGTTCTCTGGGCGATGCCACTGTGTTTTGGGATTCTTGGAGTCGTCGGAATTCGCTATCCACAACTCTTTGGAAACGGGATTGGACTTGCCCACGACGCGTTCCTTGGCATTGGCGCACCGAGTCTGCTCTTTGTGCTGTTCTTGTTGAAGCCCCTTGTGACGGCATTGTGTTTAGAAGGAGGAGCTGCGGGTGGCCTCTTTACCCCCGCTCTCGCCTCAGGTGCCCTGCTTGGTTCAGTGATTGGTTCCGGATGGGACCATGTCTGGGCGGGAGCACCGCTCGGAGCCTTTGCACTCATTGGAGCAGCAGCGACCATTGGCGCGAGCATGCAAGCACCTTTGGCTGGCATGGTGGTCGTGGCTGAACTCACCCATACGGGATTTGGACTATCGGTTCCACTGCTCTGTGCAACGGTCATTGCGACCGTCATTGTGCGACATGTTGATGGGTACTCCATCTACACCGCAAGGCTTCAGAGCAAACGTCATGACGTGTCGCTCGAGTCCTAGGAAACATCGCTCAGACGTTCGGTGCTGACTGTTCCTCGCTTAGCGGGGTTCGAAACTGGTGAACTCAGTCGACTCGGTGCTCAATGTCTGCCCATCGGCGCATGATGGCGATTGCCTCGGAGATGAGGGCAATCTCGGTCTCTTGGTTCTTCTCTCGTTCCGGCAGAAAGAGTTCATGGATCCGGATCGCCTGTGTTGCCGTCCAAGAAGGTTCATAGCTAAAACCTCTTGATCGAAACGCTGTTGGGTGGCGGTAGATGAACTCGACAGCATCAAGCACTGCCAATTGTCTTGCCCGGTCGTCATCGGTTTCGTAGGAGAACACCCACTTGTCGACGCGCTCACCCATGGCGGCGTGCCGGCCTTCTTTGTCGACGAGGTCCGCTGCCGCCATGGTCCGGCAATCAAAGATCCGACAGGCTCGGGGGCGGACATCATAGATAGAGCACGCACCATCTCGGAGCATCGGACAGACGTGGGTCTCCGACGTCAGCAGCAAGGTGGTGCCCGTCGCTTGGTTCTCAACACGCTGCAAGAACTCAACGGGAATTGCCGCCAAGGTCGCAGGTTCGTCACGTCCGATTGGAATTGCGTCGAAGGTCGAGCAGCACGCGGAGCAGTCACCACAGGCCACGACGGCATTCGCCAACGTCGATGGATCGAGCTTGGACTTGAGCCAAGGCCCGAAGTCTCCAGCGTCGTAGAGGAGTTCGTCTGCCATGCATGGAGCGTACCGTTGCCACCTCATGAGTCGGGAGCGGACGTGCTTGGTAACTGGATTGGAAAGAACTTGAGGCCTCGAGACATCTACGGTACGAGGGTGCCCATCTGGTGCCGAGAGCGAAAGGTCACCCGTGACACGTGAGGAACGCTTCAGCGCCTTAGCCCACGAGCATTCAAGCAGTCTTCTTCGCTACCTCCGTCGACGTCATGATGGAACAGGAGCAACATCGGCCGATGACGTGCTTTCCGATGTTCTTCTTGTTGCCTGGCGCAGGTTTGACGACATCCCAGAAGGTCTCGAAGCTCCTTGGTTGTTCAATGTTGCTCACCGTTGTCTTGCCAATGATCGACGCAAGCAAGGTCGTCGCAAGGAGCTGATCGTCAGACTTCGCGCAAGAGGTGATTCTCCGAGTGCAGAAGAAGAGGCACTGGCGGTTGATGCAATGCGGAGCGGACTCGCAGCCTTGAAAACCCAAGAACGCGAAGCCCTGTTACTCAGCGCTTGGGAAGGGCTCAGCCCTCAGGAACTCGCGATTGCCCTTGGCATCTCTGAAAATGCTGCGGCAATTCGGTTGTCGAAGGCGAAGACGAAACTCCAGGCGGAACTCGACGCCAAGAAAGAGGAAAGTTTCAGTCGGCCCAAGACATCTCCTCATTGACGAACCAATGAAAGGAGCCCGTCATGGACGAGCTGCACGAAACGGACCCCCTCTTGAGCAAGGTCCAAGCCTTCGACCCTGAGCCCGACCCAGTTGTGGCGAACTCCTTTGCTGTTGATCGAATGGTGCGCAATGCGACCTCAATGCCCAATCCCTCAATTTGGACTCGTGGTCGCTATGCAGCCACGGCGTCAGTTGCCTCGCTCGGTTCAGCCGCTGCAGTGATCGCCTTGATCGTCGGACTTGGTTCGGTTGGACCAGAGCTTCCCGTCCTCGCCATTGGCGGCACGCCGAAGGTTGGAGCTTCTGGCGATGCAGCGCTTGCACCTGGTGCGTCGACAACGGTTCCGTCAATGGGGATGATGCGGCTCTATCGGTCCTATACCTTCACGACGAGCCCAGACCTCGTGGTCGTCGGCGGCGGTTCAGGTTCGCACCAACTCACTGCCTCGAGTGATCCAGCTACGTTGCTCGATCACCTTGCCTCGGTCTTTCATGTGACCGGCATGCGAGACGCAACGAATGGCAACTACATGATTTCCGGAACCAATGGCTCGTACGTGCAGGTTTGGAAGGACGGCGGGATCCTGCGTTGGGACTACCAGCCAGAGAGTTCAATGGCAACCGATGGCGGAGTCGCTCCCGGTGACGTCGGCGGCGTCGCCTCGGCGCCTGGTGATGTCGTCACCACTCCGGCTACCACTGAGACAACCGTGCCTCCAGCCCCAACAGCCCCAGTGCTCTCAAGTGATCAGGCAATCAGTGATGCAAGAGCGGTACTTGATCAAGTTGGTGGTTTCGGTGACCTTGGCAACGCCCAGGTGCAGTCGCTCGACACCGGTGGCGACTACGTCACCTTCTCGCTCATGGTTGATGGTCTTGCGACGGACCTCACGACGTCGGTTGACTACAACCCAGATGGGTCGTTCTCTGCCTCAGGGTTTGATGCCCAAGTCGGCGGACTGGTGCCCTACCCAACGATCTCCGCCACGGACGCGATTTCCCAATTGAGTACCACGCAAGGAGTGAGCGGCGGCCCCATCATGGGTGAACCGGTTGCCCCAATGCCTGGTGCAGTTGGTGGCACAGCGGACACCACGACGACAGCTCCTGAGCAAACCCCGCCGGCGCTCGAGGTCTCCATCAACAAGGCAACGATGGGACTCCAGACGTACACCCTCGCCAATGGTGAAACATGGCTCTTGCCGGTGTGGCTCCTCGAAGGACCAATCACGGATCCAAGCGCGACCAATGGTGACAATGCTGGTGACTTCAGCCAAACCGTGATTGGCGTCAGCAGCGAGTACGTGAAAATCGCCGTCAGCCCTATCGCTTACTGAGCACCTGCCGATGGTCCAAGCCTCGGGGCGATGGTGAGTCCGCCATCGACCCTGAGGACTTGGCCGGTAATGAAGCGGGCAGCGTCGGACAAAAGAAAACCAACGACTTCGGCGATGTCCTCGGGAGTTCCGACTCGACCGAGTGGGTTTTCCTGAGCCAGGCGTTCAAGCGCAGGGGGACTGATTTGGCTGGCAGCGGTTTCGGTCAAGATCATCCCAGGAGCAACGACATTGCAGCGGATGCCGTCACGACCAAATCGCGCAGCAACGTGCCGGTTGAGCTGTTCAATGGCGGCCTTCGACACGCCGTAGGCAAGCCGGGCATGTTCGCCGATTGCGGCCGACCCTGACGAGATCAACACGATTGCTCCTCCACCACGTGAAGTCATTGACGGGGCGATTGCTTGGATGAGTCGGAGGGCTCCAGTTGCATTGGTGTTGATCACCTGATCCCAAGTCTCAAGGTCAATGTCGAGAGCATTGGTATCTCGCCTGAAACTCGTCCAACCGGCATTGTGGTCAAGATGGTCGATGCCACCAAAGTGGGACGTGCCTGTCTCGACCATGGCATTGACTGAATCTGTTGACGCAACATCGCAATGCAGCGCAAGAGCGTTGCCACCTTGCAGCTCAATTGATTCGGCAACGTGTTGGGCACCTTCAAGGTCAATATCGGTGACGAGCACGGAGGCGCCGAGACTTGCCAAGTGCCGCGCGGTCGCAGCGCCGATTCCTCGGGCTGCGCCGGTGAGAACCGCCACCTTGCCATCGAGATTGTTTGAGGAGGTCATGTTGCGCCATCTTTCAGCTGAGCGATCGCATGTTTGAGACCAGCGTCAAGTTCCGGGTCGCTTGGCACGGAGAGCAAAATGCCATCGGCCAGGTTCGAAAACCGGTCAAGGAGTACTTCAGCAAGTTCGTCAATTCGCCCAGTTGGAAGGAGCGTGTCCAAGAGGTCATTCGTGACGAGTTGCTCGAGACGGTCCCAGGCATCTTCTCTCACGACGGTTCGAAGCTCAGTCGTTAGGTGTCCCCATCCATAGAGCTCCAAGGTTGGGGCATAGGCGGGGGTTGAATACAAAAAGGCAAAGAGTCGCCTCTGGCGTTCGCGCTCTTGATCAAGGGCGTTGGCGTCATGCCCGGTGATGACCTGCGTGCCAACGACCAACTCGAGACTGGAACGTTCTCGACCAGAAGCTGCGAGACCGGTCAAGAGATGGGGGAGGCAAGAGGTCTCGAGGTAGCGCGGCGATGAATTTGTTGGATGGGTCACGAAGCCGTCGGCAACTTCCCCAGCCAGCTGACAGATCCGAGGATTCACCCCTCCGAGATAGATCGGTGGCAAAGAAACCTCTGGACCAGGTCCAGGGTTGAAATACGCCTGGAGCCTCGTCAGTTGATAGTGCGGTCCGACGTGGTCGAGGACCTCGCCGGAAGCAAAACGCGAGAAACACGCCTCCACGGCCGCGACATAGTCGCGCATGCGGCCAACAGGTTCAGCCCACGGCATGCCATAGCGCTCTTGGATGTTTTGGCGAATTTGGCTACCGAGACCAAGATGGAATCGGCCACCGGAAATGACCGAGAGGTCCCAGGCGGACAGTGCCGTAAGCATGGGGCTTCGGGTAAAAGCAAGCGCAACTGCTGTTCGGACGGTGAGGGATGTTGTTGCTTGCACCGCCAAGAGCGAGACCATGAAAGGGTCATGAATCGTCTCGGCAACATGGAGTCCGTCGTAGCCGAGGGACTCAATTCTTCTCGCATGAGCTGGGACGTCGGCAAGCGGAAGCCGAGGATCCATGCCGGCGTAGACCTTCATGAATGCTCCCGACCTTGTTCAATGATTTGGTCCCGATCCTCGGTGAGTCGAGCTCGATTGAATCGCTCGGCCATCCACTTCTTTGCCCATGCCTGTTCTTCAGCAAGTGCTTCGTGACCGGAACGACCATTGAACGCGTCGTACATGGAGCGAAGTTCGGCAACCGTCGCTGGTTCGAGTTGCGCCATTGCTTCGGCGAGTTCAATCGCTCGTGGCAGCAACTCCTCATGAGGGACAACCTCATCGACGAGACCCCAGAAGGCTGCCGTGTCGGCGTCGACAAAGGCGCCAGTCAGGCTCATTCTGCGGGCACGTCCTGGCCCGACCCTCGCAGGAAGGAGCATGGTGAGGCCGCCTCCTGGCATTGCACCAACTTTTGCGTGGGTGTCAGCGAAACGAGCCTTCGAAGAAGCGACGAGGACATCGCAGGAAAGGGCGAGTTCCAAGCCACCAGTCACCGCCGCCCCGTTCACCGCAGCGATGATCGGCGTGTCGTGTGGAGGAAGCATCCCAACGAAAGGACTCTCACTCGCAAGGCGGCGTTGACGTTCACCTTCGTCCTCGTCGCTGAGGCCTCGAAGGTCAAATCCCGCACAGAAGGCTGGGTCCGCGCCAGTGAGGATGATTGCCCGGATTTCCGGGTCCTGATCGAGTTGTCGGACACCGTCAGCAATCTGTCCCCAAAACTTCGGGCTGAGGGCATTTCGAACTTCCGGACGGTTGAGCGTGAGCACGCCAAGGTGTCCTCGAAGTTCAATTAAGAGGTCTTTGGTCATCGCGTTGGCGGTGGGCTCCATGGGCTGAGGATAGAGAACATGAGGGCAAGTTGCCATTTTCTCGCGAGCGACTGAAAGAACCCTGTTCTCGTCAGTTACGATGCAACGTGACCATCGCGGCGGCCGACGACCACGAGCTCGCCTGGCCAGCGTCAGCATTCGTGGCAATGCGAAGACTTGGTCTCACTGAGCGTCATCGAACGGTGCTTGGCAGTTTGACCGTGGTTCTTGGCATCTTGCTCGGCAATTTTCTTTATGTCTTCGGGATCGCCACGCCTGATCCGATCTACCAGCTCTCCGGTCTCGGAAAGGTCACCGTTCCTGGGTGGCTCAATGGGATCTCGACCATTGACCCGAACATTGGCTTCACGACTCAGGCCTTAGGCAAATATGCCGCTACACAGCTCCTCCATGGGCACATCCCTTGGTGGAATCCACTCGAAGGATTTGGTCAACCACTCATTGGGGAACTCCAGTCGGCAGCTCTCCTGCCACTGAACTTGCTGCAGGCACTGCCAAATGGCCTCTTCCTCTTTCATCTTTCGATGGAGTTCATCGCTGGGATCGCGACCTTGCTCGTCTTGCGAAAGATCGGTCTATCAACCCTTGCCGCAACAGCTGGAGGGATTGCCTTTGGACTGTGTGGGACGTTTGCGTGGTTTGGCAATGCGGTTGTCAACCCAGTCGCCTTCTTGCCGCTTTCAATTCTCGGCGTTGAGTTGGCTCGAACGGCCGTTGCCAAGCAACGACGCGGGGGATGGCTGCTCATCGCGGTGTCGTTTACCTTTGCCGTAGCGGCGGGCTTTCCTGAAGTTGCCTTCTACGACGCCATGCTGGTTGGTCTTTGGGCGGCAGTTCGAGCAGCGACGTCGAATCCGGGCGAACGGTGGGCAGTCCTTCGGCGGGTTGCGCTTGGGATTGTCGTCGGCATCGGCATCGCGTGCCCGATCATCGTGGCGTTCTATGACCTCGTGACCGTTGGGTCAACGGGTCTGCACACGGGCCAACTCTTCGCGGACGTACATCTCCCACCCCAGTCCCGTCCTCTGCTCCTCATGCCATATTCCTATGGACTCGTGTGGAATGGAACGTCACCAATGGTTCCGGGCCTCGTCGCCGCTGGAGAACGAATTGGTGGCTACCTCGGCGGACCGCTGTTCTTCCTAGCGATTCTCGGTGCCTTTGGCGTTCGACTTCGGAGTTTGAGGGTCGCCTTGGCTTCGTGGATTGTTGTTGCGGTCGCGGCAACATGGGGTCTTGGACGCGTCCACGCGGTATTCAATCTCATTCCGGGTGAGCACCTCATGCTGCTGTCTCGGTATATTCCGACGTCGTATGAATTCGCCGCGATTGTGCTGGCAGCCCTTGCGCTTGAGGATTTCCGTCGACGCGTCACCACCAAGGCCGAGATCGTTATTGCCGGCGCCTTGACGGCAAGTGCCTTGCTTTGGTCAGCGCAAGGCGCTGCAACACTACGTGCAACCCTTCATGCGGTTCATGCCGAAGATGGTCTGACCCGTGTCGGCGTGCTTTGGCCGCTTCTTATTTCCTTTTGTTGTATTGGCGTTGCGATGCTCCTTCGAGGCCGGTTGCGTGAAGTGGTTCTCGCCGGACTCCTCGTCACTGATCTCACGGCATGTTTTCTCGTGCCAACGCTCGCCGCACCACAACAGGCGACCATGAACCTCGGCTCCATTCACTTCCTCCAAGCACATCTCGGCGAGTACCGCTACTACGGCATTGGAGTGCCGCAGGCGAACTACGGCGCGTACTTCGGTCTGGCCTCGATCAACGTGAATGATCTTCCGATTCCGAAGGCATTCCTCAAGGCTGTTGAAACTGGACTCGATCCGAATGCCTTCCCGGATGTCTTCAATGGTGCGAATCGGAAAGATCCACACGGGCAGTCTGCGCTCCATGCGTTTGAGCAACGCTGGCATGCCTATGCGGCGAGTGGCGTTCGGTATGTTCTGACAAGTAACGACGGAAATCCAAAACCGCCATTTGCTCATCTTGGATTTCCGATGGTCTACCGCGACGCGTCGGTCATCATTTCGGAACTGCCGAACCCAACCCCGCTTTACGTTGCGACACCCGGTTGCACCGTCCAAGAACTCGATGTCAACCGCGCCAACGTTGTGTGTGGTGAACCAGGAGTGGTCACCCGTCACGAACTCTCGATGCCCGGTTGGTCAGCATCAATTGACGGCGCCAGCACCGATATCCGAACGGTCAATCACACTTTCCAAGCGGTGTCGGTCAGTGCTGGCACCCACGAGATCGTGTTTCGGTTCCTTCCGAAACACGTCCCCCTAGCGCTCGTCGCCTCTGGAGTCGCCACGCTCGTGTTTCTCTCGGGAATGGTCCGAAGTTTCACGGACTGGAACCAACGTCGCCAAGCTCGAAAGCCCGTCAAGCAGTTCGACGACGACGACGATGACGACGAGTATGAGGAACTGGAACCGGAGAAGGAAGACGAACTCGACCACGCGTAAGGGTCGAAGCAACCACTGAGTTCCTTCGTCAGGTGTTCATCGAGAAAGATGGCTCGATGCAGGCACTCCTCGCAACCACAATCTTTGGTGAGCCGCTCTGGTTAGCTATGGCGGTCGTCGGAATTATTGGATTGGCTGCGTTCTTGCAATCGCTGGTGGGATTTGGATTTGCCCTCCTGGCGGTTCCATTGTTGGTCCTCGTGATTCCTCCGAAAACCGCCGTTGTGGTGGTCTTTCTCCTTGGAGCAATCGCGAGTCTCCTGACGGTCCGAAGTGCTCGGGGCTCCATTGACGGCGCAGAGGCGCGCCGGCTGAGCATCGGTGCGGTACTCGCCATGCCACTTGGCGTGGTCCTGCTGCTCAATGCCTCATCGCTCGTCCTCCGGCTCATTCTCGGTGTGCTCACGATCGCCGCGGCGATGTGGATGCTCCTTGCCAGCGACGAGGAAAAGCCCGTTGGACCACCTCGACCGTTTGTTGCCTATGGAACGGGTGCAATCTCGGGTGTGCTCAATACGTCGCTGTCAACGAATGGCCCGCCATTGGTGGTTTACCTGCGAACTCGAGGGCTTGATCAGGCAACGTTCCGTTCAACGATCTCGGTGGTGTTCTCGATTTCCAATGCCGTTGGTCTCACCATGTTGGCTGCTGGAGGAGCAATTCATCGAGATGCGGTTCGTCTTGCAGTTCTCGCCATTCCCCTTGATCTGATTGGTTGGGTTCTTGGCAATGCTGCGGCAAAGCGTCTGGCAGCACATCACTTCGATCGTGTGGTTGATGGTTGCTTACTCGTGAGTGGCGTGGTGGTACTCGCCAAGGCATTGGCGGGGTAGGTCAGTCGACTAGGAGTTCCGGGTCTGCTCGAAGCTCTGCTCGAAACATGGCTTCCATAAAGCCAATGAAGCCATTGCCGTCGCTCTGTTCGAAGATGGCAATTGGAGGTCCTGAAAGCGGGTGGCCACCACCAAGCGCGTCGACGTGCCACGCATGGCGGCAACGCTGTTCCAGGGCAACGGCGCGTTGGTGTGCGGCTCGGATGGTGTTGCCGAGAATGAACACTCCGTGATTGGCAAGGAGCGCAAGATCAGCGTCACCCATTGCGTCAATTGCGCGGTCGGCGTTCGATCGATCATTCACGGCGCCTGCGTACTCATCAACGAGCACCAAGATTCCGCCACCAAGCGCTGAACTCTGGTCGTAGATGGGTGGGACTCGATGGGCATCTGCCCAGATGGTGCCGAAACGAGGGTGATGGTGCACGGCGACAACGACATCTGGACGTCGAGCGTGCAGGGCAAGGTGAAGAGGAATCCCTGGTGGCACGGGCCACTCACCCTCGAGGACGTTTCCTTGGAGATCAATGCGAAGGACATCTCGTGGATGCACTTCGGCCCAGGTCAGATGCCAAGGATTGCAAAGCAGGGTCCCGTCACCGAGCGCAACGGTGATGTGCCCGGCAATGTGGTCGTCGTACCCCTCGCGCCAGAGTGCCCGAGCGAGCAGCACGAGTTCTTGTCGCTGCGTCAGTGGTGGGAGGAGTGTGGTTGGCGTTGGGGAGAAAGTCATCTGAGTCCTCAGTCTTCAATCGGGAGTACGAGTTGCGGGAGCGGGTGGCGAAACAACGCAGCAGCGTTGAGGGAGCAGATCTGTCGAAGTTCATGCTTTGGAAGGTGACCCCAGGTTTCGGCGATGACCGCTTGGGTATTGGGCCATGTGCCGTCACCGTGTGGATAGTCGGTCTCCACCATGATGTGCTCGACACCAATTCGGTGACGGGTGTCAATCGTCGACGGATCATCGAGGGTGCAGAACCAGAAGTTGCGCTGGAGCACTTCTGCAGGTCGGAGCTCCCAGTCCAAGCTGTAGCCAGACCGGTCAACAATGTTGTCGAGGCGATCGAGGAGCATCGCGACCCATCCAATGCCTCCCTCCGACATCGAGATCTTGAGTTCGGGATACCTTGCCGCCCATCCTGACCAAAGCCATTCAGCGCAAGCGGTGAGTGACAGCTGGCCGAAAAGTGTGGCCCCAAGTGCGAGCATTGGTGCTCCAGGAGGGAGATCGGCCATGCCGGTTGAGCCAACGTGAAGGCTGATGACCGTGTTTGTTTCAACACAGGCCTCAATGACGGGTCGCCAGGCCTCATCAAAGATCGGTGGGAGTCCAATTCGGTGGGGACGTTCAGGAAGCGCCACCGATCGAAAGCCACGAGACGCGTTCCGTCGAATTTCTGCTGCACCTTCTTCAAGATCGTGAAGCACGGTGATGCCAAGCGGGATGATGCGCTCAGGGTAAGGGGAGTACCACTCTTCAAAGAGCCAGTCATTCCATGCCCGAGTGACCGCTGCACCAAGCGCCTTGTCAGACGCTCCAGAGAAAATTCGCCCACAAAATCCTGAGATTTGGGAAGGGAAGTTGAGCGATGCCCAGACGCCATTGAGATCCATGTCCGCGATCCGGGCGTGAATGTCATAGCAGCCAGGGCGCATCTGGTCGAAGCGAAATGGCTCGAGGGCGACGGTTTCAGGTCGTCGACCAGCGACGGCATTCATACCAACTTGGGAGTAGCGAGCGCCGTCAAATTCCCAGACTTCATACCCTTCCGGAGTGGTGACCACACGAGGGGCGAGGTCTTGGTACTTGGCCTCCAAGCGGCCTTTAAACATGTCTGGTGGCTCAACCAAGTGGTCATCGACAGAGATGACGGTCGCGAAGACCGTGGCGGGCTCCGGCTCATCGAGAAACAGTGCTGGGTCAAGACGGGTCACGTTGGACCTCCTTCATCTCTTTGTTAGCACCCTCACTCCCTTGAAGTCGTCGATGCAATGGCGCGAGATCGCACGCAACTGGAAGACTTCGCGCATGGCAGAACCAACGAGACGGACGGTCCTCATCACCGGTGCTTCCCGAGGCATTGGCAAGGCGACAGCGCTTGCCTTTGCTGCTGCGGGATATGACGTCGCGATCACGGCTCGAACGCTCCATGAAGGTGATGGCCGCGACGACTCCGATGCCGGAGAAGGAAGAGTTCTTCCAGGCTCCCTCGAAGCCACCGCTGCAGGTGTTGAGGTATTCGGCGTCAACGCGTTGTGTCTTCAGGCCGATCTGTTCGATCAGGCATCGCTCGAGCGTGCCGTCGAGGCAACGCTCGAAGCTTTTGGCCACCTTGACGTGCTCGTCAACAATGCGGTCGACACTGGACCGGGATCAATGGTGCTCATGGCCGACTTAACCGTCGAGCAGCTTGCATCAAAACTCACGGGCAATGTCGTGAGCCAGTTTGTCTTCATTCATGCCGTGCTCCCCTCGATGTTGGCTCGAGGAGAAGGCACCATCATCAATGTGACCTCTCATGCAGGAGTCGTCGATCCTCCAGCTCCGGCTGGAAAGGGGGGTTGGGGACTCGCGTATGCGGCGAGCAAGTCTGCGTTCCATCGGTTTGCGGCGTTTCTCGCCCTTGAGCTTGGCGACCAAGGAATTGTTTCTTACAACCTCTCGCCCGGATTTGTTGAGACGGAGCGCCAACTCGTGAATGCCAAGAAGACGGGTCTTGGGGACTATCAAGGAGCGCCTCCGTCAGTTCCTGCCGCAGTCGCGGTCTGGTTAGCAGGACATCCAGACGCGCTTGAAAATGGTGGAACCGCAATGGCGCAGAAGCTTGCCTTGCAGTTCGATCTGCATCCCGATTGGCGTATCAAGGACTGAGGACTTTCCTGAACTGCTCTTCTCAAGGCTGCGAGTGCATCCGCTCGGCTGAAGAAGTTTGCAAGCGAGAGTGACCGCGATTTTGAATTGCGTCCCCCTTGGCCATCAGAGGGGCTAGGGTTTTCCTTCCCCGGATGCCAGACCCGCATGTTCGAGGTTCGAACGGATCACACGCATCCCTCCACCAGCGATACCCCCGGTAGAGAGGAGCACGTCATGCAGCCCTTCGAGGATTTTGAATCCGAAGTTCGGTACTACTGCCGAAGGTGGCCGGCCGTCTTTTCGACGTCTCGCGGCTCCACACTCACCACCGAAGATGGCGTCGACTATCTCGACTTCTTCGCTGGCGCCGGTGCCCTTTCGTATGGCCACAACAACCCGCTGTTGGTTGATGTTGCCATTGAGCACCTCCGTGCTGGCAAGGTGCTCCACAGCCTCGACACCTTCACGCCTGAGAAGGCTCGATTCCTGGAAGCAATGGAATCGCTCATTCTGAAGCCCCGGCAGCTCGACATGGTGGTCCAAACCGTTGGCCCAACAGGAGCGACCGCAGTCGAAGCAGCCCTCACCCTTGCGCAACGGTTGACCGGCAAGCGGGCCGTTGTTGGCTATGCGGGCGGCTACCACGGCATGACCTATCGAGCAGCGTCGATCTCTGCGTCGATGGCTGGGCGTGAGGTTGTTGCACATGTCGGAGCATTTCGAACGCTTCCCTTTGTCGCTCACGTCACCGACGACGACTTGGCCCTTCTCGACCAGGCACTGACGACTCCCGTTGATGGCGAAGCAATTGGTGCGGTCATTTTGGAGCCAACCCAAGGGGAAGGTGGCGCACGTCCATTCGACCCGGCATATCTCGGAGCTATTCGTGAACGCTGCAACGAGCTCGGCATCATCGTGATTGCCGATGAGGTGCAAGCAGGCGTTGGTCGAACAGGATCGTTCTTCTCCTTTGAAGGTTCTGCGCTTGACCCGGACATCATCTGCCTGTCGAAGTCCATCAGCGGACTTGGACTCCCGATGGCCATCCTGCTCGTTCGCCGTGAGCTCGACACCTGGGCTCCTGGTGAGTTCACTGGCACGTTCCGTGGCAACAATCTCGCCTTTGCAACCTCGGCGACCATGCTCGAGCACTACTGGTCGGACGAAGAGACCGAGAAGTCAACCGAAGAGAAGGGTCTGATTATTCGGACCGCTCTCGATCACGTCGCCGAGACCTATGGCCAAGGAAACTTCTCCGTGGTTGGCAACGGCATGCTTGCCGGGCTCAATGTGACGAGTGGTCCCCTTGCAACAGCAATTGCTGACGAGGCCTTTACTCGCCGACTGATTGTTGAAACCTGTGGCACTGGTGACGCAACGGTCAAGTTGCTTGCACCGATCGTCATTGACGAGGACGAACTTCACCACGGACTCCAATTGTTGGAGGCATCCGTCGCTGCGGCCTGCACTGCTCGGTGAGCAACGACGCAACGTGGCAGCGCTTCTTCACCTCAACTGATCTTGCGGGCTTGGAAGAGCTCAAGACTGCGGCACTTCAAACCATTGACAGCCTCTCGTCCATAGGCGACGCCCCGAGGTCGTCGCTTCTTCCTGCCGAACTCCATGCGGCGGTTCGCGACCTTGAGGTCTGCCCCGAAGAGGGGATCTCGCTGGCACAGGTCTTGGACGAATTTGGCTCCGTTGTTTGGGCGAATGGTGTGGTTCCCGGAGATCCACGGTGCGTTGCTCACCTTCACCCACCCACGTTGCTTCCTTCAGTCGTCACTGAGTTGGCAATCGCTGCAACGAATCAGTCAATGGACTCGTGGGACCAGGCTCCGGTTGCGACAGAAGTCGAACTGCACCTCATGAGTTGGCTGGCGTCAACACTTGGTTTCGGTGCCAACGGAACCGGGATCATGACGTCAGGTGGGACGGCGTCCAATGTTCTCGGGATGACCCTCGCGAGAGCGGCGGCTGCAAACCGTCTCGGTGTCGATGTTGGAAAGTCTGGCCTCCCGCCCGAAGCAAGGACGTGGAGAATCCTCTGCTCCAATCAAGCGCACTTCTCCATTCAACGAGCGGCAGCGCAACTTGGACTCGGTCGTGAAGCGGTCGTGACCGTTGCGACAACTCCATCAGGAGCAATGGATCTTGATGCCCTTGATCAAGCTCTGGAGAAGCTCATTCGAGAAGGACTCGAACCCATTGCCATGGTGGGGACGGCCGGAACGACCGATCTCGGTGTGATCGACCCGCTGCTTGGTATCGCCGAATGCGCAGAGCGTCACGGAAGTTGGTTCCATATCGACGCCGCCGTTGCGGGTTCGTTCATCCTGTCGAACACCCTCGCTTCTCGACTCGCAGGAATTGAACGAGCAGACTCCGTCACGATTGATTTTCACAAGTTGTGGTGGCAGCCCTTCAATGCAAGCGCGCTCGTTGTTTCGAGCGAAGACGTGTTTGACCTCTTGCGGGTTCGTTCTGCCTACCTCGATCGGGGCGATGAACTCGAAGGCATGGTGAACCTCGTCGGTCGCTCACTCGATACGTCTCGCAGGTTCGATGCGGCGAAAGTCATGACCTCGCTTCGGACCGTTGGGAAAAGCAATCTCGCGGCAATGGTTGAGCGATGCGTTGCACTCGCGAGCTATGCCGGCGAATGCATTGAGCGCACCAATGGCCTTGAGTTGGTCGCCACGCCGACGAGTGTCATGTGCGTCTTTGACGCACCGGGTCATTCAGCCGACGATCTTCGACGAGTCCAACAACACCTCCTCGCGAGCGGCGAGATGGTGCTTGGGCGCACGGAAATTCACGGGCGCGCCGCACTCAAGTTCACGTTCATGAACCCCTCGACGAGCGAAGCGCAGATTGATGGTCTTGTCGAGAAAATCCTAAAGACCCTGCTCGTCCTTTCGGACTAGACCTCAGCCTCCGTTACCAGCAGCGACGTAGGTCCGACAAGGCTGACCACGGTTGGTGCCACAAGCAGGCTGGCTGTCTGTTGGCGTAATGCCGGCAACGACAGGGAAGACGAAAGCAGACGATCCGAGTTGGATCGTGTTCGTCGCCCCAGCCGCATAGGAGTTCGCAAATGCCCACGAAGGCCGGTCACCGCCAGGCGCCGAAATGGTGATCCGCAGTTTCGAGCCCGCTCGGAACGTGTAGGCAATGCCATCAAGGGGCACTCGAAGGGAGGTAAAGACCCCTGGAACCAGTGCTTTCGTCGCGTTGTAGGAGTAGACCGGCTCGAAGGCGGTCGACGCTGAAGCATTCAGACTTTGCATGTACTTCGCCCTCAGCCAACCATTCGTGACATACATTTCGGAGCCATTAGGGCGAACCTCAGAAATCGTCACCTGAAGGTCGGTGTCGGTTGCTGTTGACGCGAGCATCAGGTTGAGGCTGCTCTTGCCAACAATGGTGAGGTTGCTCGCCAAAGGTGCCGTCGTGAATCCGAGGCCAGTTGACCCCGTGACTGGTTGCCAGTTGTAATTCGGCTGAGCAGCCCACGCGTCGAAGGATGTGCCGGCACTGGTTGCTGGTCGGGCCGAAGGGTCTGGTTGGTAGGACGTTGTTGACGGCGAAGGTGCGCTGGCAACGAGCGTGCCACTCGGGCCAAGGTAGAGCGTTGTTGCGGTCGCATTCGATGGCGGATACGCCGTCAGTTTGGCCGAGTACGCCGCTTGCGGGCGACCTGCTCCAGCAGCGCCATTGCCATTGTCGAAGTTGACCGTGACGCGTGCTTCGCCCTTGCGGAATGCAGCAAGTGCCAGTGCTGGAGTCTTGAGTCCCGTATAGGGAACAGGCTGGAGTGCCGCTCCGCCACCAATGGTTCCGGCGAAGCCGCCAAGAATCAGTTTTCCGAGGAGTCCCGGTTCAGTTGGGACTCTCTTTGCGACGAAGATCGAGTTGAACGCCATCCAGCGGTTGATGACATCAGGGTCGAGCGAGTCAATGTGCGCACCGTTTTGGACAGTTGCATAGACGTCCTTGTCCTTCGCCAGTGCCTTGATGAGTGAGGTCCACTGCGGACCGGTCTGCTCGTCTTGGAGTGCGGCAACGAGGAACACCGGAACTTTGATCTTCGAAGCCCAGGCCAATGGTGATCGAAGGTCGTAGAGCGCAGGTACTCGGTCGGTGCTGGAATTCAGAATTCCCTGGACATCTTGTGCTTGGCCGTGGAATTGCTGGTTTGCCGCACAAACGGTGTCGCCGGCGTTGATTTCAGCCCATGCCCAAGCTTGTCCTGTCGTTGCAGAGGCTGGCTTTGCATCGTGCACCCGCTCAGCAATCCATCCAGCGGCAAAGCCGGTGTTGGTGACACCACCAGGCGAGCCAGTTGAGTAGAGATCTTCAGTAGGGCTGAGTGGAGCGATTGCGGCAAGCCCTGGAGGATTGAGGCCAGCCGGACCGAACTCGCTGATACCGGAATACGAGATGCCGACAAGGCCAACCTTGTGGTTGGCAACCCACTTCTGGTTCGCAATCTCGGTGATCGCGTCGTAGCCGTCGGTTGGTGTGGTTGGTCCAAAGAGGTCAAAGGCGCCACCTGAACATCCAGAACCTCTCATCTGCAGGGACACGACGGCATAGCCGAGGGACGGCCCAATGAGTGCTCCAACGACCGTTGAGGTATCAGGCAGCAGGGCGCGGTTGCCCGTGTACTTTCCAAGTTCGGCGTCGAGCAGTGATCCTGGTGCCGCGGTTCCGTATCCCGAGTATTCGACCAAAGTTGGGAAGGGGCCCTTTGCCAGCGACGTGACGCCGGCGGGAAGTCGCAGAGTTGCTGCGACGGTGATGCCATCGCGCATCGGGAGGTAGTTGAGGCCGACCTTGAGGGTCACCTTCTTGTAGAACGACGACGCCGCAGGGGTCGTCTGATCGAGCACCGTGACCGAAGCTTGAGCGCCGGTTGGCGAACCGTTGGTTCCAGTAACGATGTAGCCCTTACCCGGTGCAACATCGTGGAAGACGAAAGCGCCGAGCGTGTCGGCAACGCCCGTCGCAACCGTGGTCGTGCCCTTCTTCAGGGTGAGCACCGTCCCACTCGGCGCGGCCACGTACACGGCATCAACTGATCCGGTGACGGTCATTACCGGACCGGAAGCCCCTGCCGAACTGAACAGCGCTCCCGGAACGATGCTCGTAGCGACGGCAGCAACCGCACTGGTCAGCGCGAGCAAGCGTCGACGGGTGGGTGGTTTCACTTGGGACATAACGGCCTCTGTTCAGATCAGGTAAACGTTGTTCGGAGTGTAGGCCTGACCGAACGAGTACTGCTGCTCTAGGACGATGCGTCGTCTGAGTGGTGAAACGCCGAGGGAAGCGTTCCCATGCCGACGTTTGATGACGGCCAGTTTGCTGGAGGCAGCGTCCTTGGGTCGATGCCCATTGGAGCTGAATACCAAAGGAGGTGATGTCGTTTCACGAACTTCCAGCCTCGTGCGGTGTGACGATAGTGGTCTTGATACAGAATCCGTTGACGAAGCCAGAGTTCGCCCTGTTCAATCTCGGCGCTGCAGTAGACCTCACCGGTGGCATCGGTTGGGCTACTGAAGTCAATGACGTGGTTCGAAACGGAGAGGATCGTCGTTCCGAGCGGTGCAAGTGACTCCTCAAATGATGCCTTGAGCGCTGGGTGGCCCTTGCCGAACACGCCGACCTCTACATCGTCAATGAAGAGTTCAACGAGTTCGTCCAGCCGCCGGGCGTCGAGCGCAATCGCGTATTTTGCAACGAGTTGTCGAATCTCTTCATACGCGAGCAACTTGTGCAGTGCCTGATGGTCATCCATGTCCGAAATCTACGCTTCAGGCATGTTCTCATGCCGCCTGCCCAGTTTCCGAGAGGAGTCCCGGTCTGCGACGTAGATTAGAGAAGGATTTACCGGCAGTGATGGTCAGCCAAGGCATACGGGCTGATCTGCGGCGGAGTCGAAATCTCGAGGGGGCAGGATCGCGATGAGAGGACTACCTGGCATCCCGCATGGCCGACGTGCACTTCTCGGCGCTACGACGGCGCTGGTGGTGTTGGCGGGGAGTGTCTCGAGCGCCCTTGGGACGGGCGGGTCTGCGCCGGTCACCGCACCCGCAGTCTTCGCCACGCCAGTGTCGGCCGCACTGCCAAATGACGCCCTCGCCGACCCAAACGCCAGCATGGATGGAATTGACTGCGTCAGTCCCCAGAACTGCGTGGCCGTTGGGCGCTACAACCTCGGTCAAGCAGTCGCCGTGAGTGAGGTGGCAGGCAATTGGGCAGCACCGATCAAGGTCTCGCTTCCTACCGGCTGGACGTCTGGAAATGCAGCTTCAGGGCTTCACGCTGTTGAGTGTTCGGCACTCACGGCATGTATCGCCGTTGGCCAATTTGACGATGCCTCACATCATCAACAGGCACTCCTTGCACAGCTCGTCGGTACGCACTGGTCCACCGCAGTTGTTGCACTTCCATCTGGAGCAGCAAGCGGAAACCCACTCGCAAGTTTGAACGCCATTGACTGTCCAAGCTCGACCTCTTGTGTTGCGGTCGGGCACTACACCGATAGTTCGGGAGCTCAGCAAGCAATGGAGCTTCCGATTTCGAGTGGGGTTGCTGGAACGGCGGTTCAGATTGCCTTGCCCTCTGGTGCTTCGTCATTCACTCCAACGGCATCGCTCGTCAGCCTCAGTTGCCCAGCAGTCGGAAATTGCACGTCGGTCGGAACCGTGGTGGATACCAACGGAAAGATTCGAGCGATAGCGGTTTCAGAGAGTTCAGGGCTTTGGTCAACTGCCGTCATCATGTCGCCACCTTCAGGAGCGAGCCCCGGAGCAAACGCGCCAACGTCGCTCAATGCCGTGAGTTGTATCTCCTCGGGCAATTGTGTTGCCGGCGGAACCTACGTTGACGGGGCAAATGAAAACCAGGTCTTCGTCGCGGCGCAGTCGAGTGGCGTCTGGGGAAGCGCGCGCTTTCTTGCTTCATCGAGCAAAGCAAGCACCTCAAACCCCCAAGGAAGTATCGACGCGCTCTCATGTACAGGAGCAGGTGCCTGCGTTGCCGTCGGCACGTTTGCTAACCCGATTGGGCGGGTCTTGCCAATGGGGTTCATTCAAACCAATGGGATCTGGGGATCGTCGGTTGATCTGTCACTTCCTGCAAGTGCATCGTTCGGCAATCCAGCAACGGTCATTGGAGCGCTTGATTGTTCGTCGACTGGTGAGTGTGCACTCGCTGGTTCATTCAAAGAATCCTCGAGTACGCGCGGATTCGTCGGAGCGTCAGTTGCGAAGCTTGGGCTGACGATCCCTCTGCCAAGTGGCGCGGTTGCCAGTTCCTATCGTCAGCAAACTGCGGCGGCGACAGGTGGAACGGGATCAGTCTCCTATCAGCTTCTGGCTGGATCCGTTCCAGACGGCCTCTCGCTCGATGAAAACACGG